>CACYWI010000023.1 GCA_902778045.1 uncultured Eubacteriales bacterium | reverse complement strand
CGCGGCGCGCGCTGTCGTGGATTGGCGCGGGCGTCGCGGGCATTGGGCTCTGGCTGTTCCTGAAAAACGGCATGCCGAATTACCTGTTCTTCCGGGTGCCCTTCGCCTTCTTGGACTATGAAAAGGCCGGGGCGCTGGTGCTGCTGGAAAACGTGGCCATGCTGGTGTTCTGGGCCTTTGCGGGCTGCCAGGTCGCGCTGGCGCTGCGGGGGAAGGGCAATCGGATCCTGCCGGTGGCGCTGATCCTGGCCGCCGCTGGGACGGGCATCGCCTTCAACGCGATCTGGCCGGAGCCCAATGCCGGCGGCTTCGAAGCCGGATGGGGCACTGCCATGGAGACCCCGTGGCAGACCGCCGAATCGGAGCCCGCCGGTGAGCCGGCAGATGAAATGACAGCGGAGCGTGTTCCCGACTCCGCGCCGGTGGATGATGGCTTTGCCCTCCTCGAGGGCGGTACCTTCCAGATGGGCAGCCCGGAGGACGAGAACTGGCGCATCGACGATGAGACGCCGCACGCTGTAAAGGTGGCCGCCTTCTACATCGATCCCTATGAGACCACCCAGGCCGAATGGCAGGACGTGATGGGCTCGGATCCCAGCACGTTCACCGGAGAAAAGCTGCCCGTGGAGAACATCTCCTGGCTGGACGCGGTTCAATTTGCCAACGCGAAGAGCGAGGCGGCGGGACTGACGCCTGCCTACGCGATCGACGGCGAGTCGGTCACCTGGAACCGCGCCGCCGACGGGTACCGCCTGCCCACGGAGGCGGAGTGGGAATACGCCTGCCGGGCGGGCACGGCCACGCCCTTCAACCTGGAGCGCTCGCTGGATGCCAACGACGCCAACTTCTACGGCCACTATCCCTATGAGATCGAGGAGAATTACTTCGACGATTCCGTGCTGCAGGCCCGCCCGGGCCAGTATCGAGGCGAGACCGTGGCGGTGGGCGGCTTCACGCCCAACGCCTGGGGATTGTACGACATGCACGGCAATGTCAATGAATGGTGTTGGGACTGGTACGGCCCCTACGACCCTGAGGACGCCGACAACCCCACCGGCACGGAGACGGGCACGCGCCACGTCTACCGCGGCGGCGGCTGGAACGATTTCGGCAAGAACATGCGCAGCGCCTACCGGGCGGCGGGGCAGGCCGATATGAGGAGCTATAACCTGGGCGTGCGGCTGGTGCGCAACGCCGGGGCGGGCGTTGCGGCCTCGGCTGCCGTTTCGGGCGGCATTCCCACCGCCTCCGAGGGCGGGAAGGCGTTGATCGCCTTCTTCTCCTGGGGCGGCAACACCCGGGGCATCGCCCGCGAGATCCAGCGGCAGACCGGCTTCGACCTGTTTGAGATCGAGCCCGTTCCCGCCTATTCCGACGACTACAATACCGTGCTGATGGAGGCCCAGCGCGACCAGCACGCCCAGGCGCGGCCCGAAATCGCCGGGCATGTGGACAACATGGATGAATATGGTACGATCCTGCTGGGCTATCCCAACTGGTGGGCGTCGATCCCCATGCCCATAGCCACGTTCCTGGAGCAATACGATTTCGCGGGCAAGCGCATCATTCCCTTCTGCTCCCACGGCGGCGGGCGCTTCGGCCAGAGCCTGACGGCCATCGCGAAGCTGGCCCCGGAATCCAACATGGGTCAGGGCCTGTCCATCCACTATTCCGGCGGCTCCACGCTGGCCGGGGACGTGGCCGAATGGCTGGCGGCCAATCATCTGATACCGGAGGCGTGAGCATGAAGATCGTCATACTGATGGGAAGCCCCAACCGGAAGGGCTCGACCGCGATGCTGGTCGGGCATTTCGTCAACGGCGCGACGGAGGCGGGCCACGATTGCGAGGTCGTCGACGTGTGCCACATGGACATCCATCCCTGTACGGGCTGCGTACGCTGCGGCTACGAGGGGCCCTGCGTCCAGAAGGACGACATGCAGGCCGTCCGGGCGAAGCTGCTGCAATGCGACATGGTGGTGTTCGCCACGCCGCTGTACTACTACGGCATGAGCGCCCAGCTCAAAATGGTGGTGGACCGCTTCTGTGCCTTCAACAGCAGCCTGAACAGCCGCCGACTGAAATCGGCGCTGCTCACCGTGGCGTGGAACGCCGCCGACTGGACCTTCGATGCCCTGACCGCGCACTACAAGACCCTCGTGCGCTATATACGCCTTCGCGACATGGGCATGGTGCTGGGCTATGGCTGCGGCACGACCGGCATGACCCGGAGCAGCGGCTATCCAGAAGCAGCCTACAGGCTCGGCAAGGGCCTGTGAACAGACAGCGGGAAGGCATGACACGGCGAAGCGCGGTGGGACGGGATCGACCCCGGCCCACCGCGCTTCGTCCGTCCGCCCTTCCGGGAGGGAAAGGGGGTGTATATTGCTTTTACAGGGATGCCGGCAGGCGCGGCTCACAGGAACCAGCGATAGGCGTCTGTGGATTCGGCGTGTCCCCAATCCTCCTTGTGGATGCGGTTCGTGCTGGTGAAGCCGTTCTTCTCGAGCACGTGGGCGGACGCCTTGTTGTCGACCATGGTGCTTGCGGTGATGATCTCGATATCGGTCTCATTGAACAGATAATCGGCCATCAGCTTCGCGACCTCGGTACCGATACCGCTTTTCCAGTACTTTTCCCGCAGGCGCGCCCCGATGCTGACCATGTGGATATGGTCCCGGTAATCGTAGAATTCCGCCAGTCCGCAGAGCTCGGTCGGATCATCCTTCAGGAATATCCCAAGGAACAGGTTCTGCTTGCCCTCAAAGTACTTCCCGTAGAGATCCTGAAACAGCTGGTCCATATCCGTATACTGCTGTTCGAGGAGATAGGTAGGCTCGTAGCGGTATATGATATTGCTGTGCGCCATCTCCCAAAGCGCGTCGCGGTCCTCCTCCGTGATCCTCCTGAGAACGAGGCGTTCCCCTTCGAGACAGGGAATCTCATCAAACAGCTTCTTGCGCATGGCGGCACCCTCTCCGGCTTGATTTGCAGCTTTATTATAGCACAATCCATCCAAGTCGCATAGCCTGAAATTCGCCGACATGCGCGCCGCACCGGCGCGCATGTGAAACGCATGGAAGAAAAAGAGATTCTTCAAGCTTCATTTCAGGATAATGGCGTATTATAGGGCCATCGAAGGGGAAGGCCCCTTCGTTGATATAGAGCAGTTTACTTCATACCCCTCCTTTGCCCCGGTTGGAAGAGCGGCCAGCCGGGGCATATTTTCATTGACCGTTCCGCACGGCTGCGGTATAATCCCAGTGGGACAGCCCGAGTGCGGCGATAGGGCCCCCTGCCGCCGGCAGCCGGACAAGACGATGATACGGAATAACGCCCACAGGGATACGAGAGGTGGATCAGATATGAAGTTCAAAGCCGTTTGCGTTGCGCTGCTTGCCCTGGCAGCTATGACTGTGCCCGGATTCGCCGCCGTGCCCGCGCCGGTCACCGTGCCCGGCAGGCCGGAGGACAGGGGAGAGGACCTGCTGCCCAGGTATGAATACGGGTTGATCGCTTCGCAGCGGGTCGACGGACGCCAGGGCATCGCCTGGGAGGACGGCGAATACTGGGTCAGCGGCAGCACGACGCTCTCCCGCTATGACGGTGACTGGAACCTGGTCGGGCTGAACGAAAAGCCCTTCGAAGGCATGGACGGGGCCGTGAACCACATCGGGGACATCGACGTCTGCGGCGGCGAGCTGTATGCCGGCGTGGAATATTTCGCCGACGGGATAGCCCGGGATATCGGCATCGCGATATACGACGCCGAAACGCTTGAGATCAAGCGCATGTACGACTTCGACCCGTCCAGCGGCCAGACGGAGGTTTTCGGGATCGCGGTTGATCCGGACCACGGGATCGTATGGATGTGCTCCTGGGCGGATGGTGAGACCGGCAGGTACCTGTACAAGTATGCCATGGCGGATGGGGCCTATCTCGGCAAGGCCCACCTGCAATGCCCGCCGCAGTGGCTCCAGGGCGTGGCTTATTTCGACGGCTGCCTGTACCTGACGGCGGACGACGGCACCGCGGACCTCGGGGAGCCCGACCACCTGTATCGCTGCGCGGCCGACCCGGACGGCACCGCCATGACCGTCACGCTGGAGCGCACCTTCGACGATGTGACGATGCAGGGCGAGATCGAGGGCCTCTCCTTTGACAGGCGGTACGGCTGCCTGCTGGTCAGCTACAACCGCGGGGCTCAGGTCGTGCTGGGCATGCCGCTGGGCTTCTACGAGGGCTATGAAGAGGAGATCCACGAGATATTCACCTACGCCATGCAGCCGCGCGGGTAGAAGGTCGGCGTCCCTGCGGGACAGGCGGAAACGCCCAAAGCCTATCCCCGCGGGGAAGGTGGATTTGAAGAAAAACGCCTGCGTTTCTTCAAGGACGGATGAGGCGCCAATGCCTGTCCTGTATGCGAATACAAAGCGTACACCCGCGCTTGGGACGCGGGTGTACGCGGTACGGCAGGGAAACGTTGTGAAAGGATGTGAAAGCATGAAGAGCGTGCTTATCGCCGACACCACCCGCGACGAGCGGGAGCGCATCGTGGCTGAATCCATCGGCAACATCGACGGGGCCTGCGACGGCTGCAGCCCCGGCCTGGTCGAGATGTATCAGGATTACATCGAGGGCCGCAGGGAGCTGCGGGAGATCAACATGGATTTCCAGGCGCGCTATGTATCCGGCGGCACGGAGCCGGAAAGGGGCGGCTGCGATATCGCGGGCCGCTGATGCCCCGGCGCGGGCCGGTTACAGCCGCAGCGTTTCGCCCGCGGCCACGCATACCGGCTCGCCGTCGTTCACCCGCAGCCAACAGTCCCTGGCGTTCGGGTTGTACACGAAGGAATTGTCCGCCGCGAAGCAGAGCCGCCGGAAGTCGTCCAGACAGTCCATCAGGGCGATGTTGGTGCAGTACCAGGTGTCCTCCCGGCCGCCCATGGCGCGGCAGAAGCCCTCGATCAGCGCCCAGCCGTCGCCCTCGTCGAACTCATAGCTGTGGCCCCAAACGTACATCAGGTACAGGTATTGCCGCTTGTACAGCGCCCGGAACTGCTCGCCCAGCTCCATCAGCCGGTGGCCGTGGTGGCAGGTGGCCTGCCAGCGCCAGGGGTTCTCCGGCAGACCGAAGCCATCGCTGTTGCCCACCACGCGGGAATAGCGTATGCCGCAGGCGGGCAGCATGGCCTCGATGTCGGCGCTCACCGAGCCGTTGGGATAGCTCATGCCGCGCACCGGATAGCCCACCAGCGCCTCCAGCGCCTGGCGGTCCGAGAGCACCTCCCCGGTCACAGAGGGCAGCGGGCATCGGGCGATGGTGGGGTGGCTTACCGTGTGACAGGCGACCTCGTGGCCCGCGTACAGCGTTCGCACCTCGTCGGGCCGCACGTGGCGCTCATCCCCCAGGAAGCCGCTGTTCAGGTGGAACGTGCCCTTGATGCCGTATTGGTTGAACAGCGCCACCAGGCGCCGGTCCTGGGTGCGCCCGTCGTCATAGCTCATCGTCAGCGCCTTGTGCTTTCCGCCGGGAAAGCAGCAGTACACCTTGTTCATGATTGCTCCGCCTCCTTCATTGCTCCGCACGGATGGCCCGTTCGGCACAACAATACTTTATCACATCCCGGGCCGCGCGTAAATACCTGTTTTGTACAACGGGGCCCGCCGGCAGGTTGTGTTCTGGCTCGAAACATGTTATAATTCCTACATGGGGCATCGGCCCCGGAAGATACGAACCATATGACGCGGAGGGAAAGCTGTATGCAGTATGTCAGCATGATCCTTTCATTGCTGTGCGGCGTCTCGCTGTTCCTGTTTGGCATGTCGCTGATGGGGGACGGCCTGAAGAGCGTGGCCGGGAACAAACTGGAAACCTTCCTGTACAAGATGACCAACACGCCGTTGAAGGGCATCCTGCTGGGAACGGGGGTCACCTCCATCATCCAGTCCTCCTCAGCCACCACCGTCATGGTCATCGGCTTCGTCAATTCGGGCCTTATGAAGCTGTACCAGGCCATCGCGATCACCCTCGGGGCCAACATCGGCACCAGTATTACCGGCTGGGTGCTGTGCCTGTCCTATATCGAGGGCTCCGCCGGCATCGCGAAGCTGCTTTCATCGTCGACCATCAGTGCCGTCGCCGCCATCGCGGGCATACTGTGCCGGATGATCTCCAAGCGGAGCGCGTACAGGCACCTGGGCAACATACTGCTCGGCTTCGCCGTGCTGATGGTGGGCATGCAGATGATGAGCGCCGCGGTCTCACCGCTGAAGGACAGCAGCGCCTTCACCCGGGCTGTGACCATGTTCTCCAATCCGCTGCTGGGCATACTGCTGGGCATCGTGATGACCGCCATATTGCAAAGCGCCTCGGCCTCCATCGGTATCGTGCAGGCGCTGTCGGTCACCGGGGCGCTGAGCTTCGCCACCGCATTTCCGGTGATCCTTGGCATCGGCGTGGGCGCCGCGTGCCCGGTGATGCTGTCGGCCATCGGGGCCAATAAAAACGGCAAGCGCACGGCGCTGGCCTACCTGCTGGAAAATGTGTTTGGCATGGTGCTGTGGACGGTGGGCTTCTACGCCCTGAACGCGGTGTTCTCCTTCCCATTCATGCAGTCGGCGGTCGGCCCGGTGCAGGTGGCGCTGATCAATTCCGTGTTCCGCGTCGTGACCGCCGTGCTGCTGTTCCCCTTCATCAAGGCGCTGGAGAAGGCCCTCATGCTGCTGGTCCGGGATTCTGCGGAGGACCTGGAGGATATCGCCGACAGCGCGGATTTCGACCTGCTGGAGACGCGCCTGCTGAACCTGCCCGCCGTCGCCCTGGCCCAGGCGGATCGCGTGGTGTACGGCATGTCCAGGAAGGTGCGCAAGAACGTGGGCCGTTCGCTGAACCTGATCCAGGAATTTTCCCGGAACAAGTTTGACAAGGTCCAGCGGAAGGAGGACCTGATCGACAAGTACGAATCCAAGACCGGCGAGTACCTGATCCAGCTGACCAAGCAGCAGATGGATTCCCACCAGACCCGCAAGGCGACCATGCTGCTGCGCGTCGTGGGCGACCTGGAGCGCATCGGCGACTATGCCTCGAATATCGCCCGTGTCACCAACCAGATCAACGATGAAAACATCGCCTTCTCCGGGGACGCCAGGCGGGACCTGAATGTTGCCATCGAGGCCGAACGGGAGCTGGTGAATACCACCGTAAAGGCCTACCAGGAGCACGACCTGCAGCTGGCCATGGGCATCAAGCCCTGCGCCGCGGCGATCTCCTACCTCTGCGAGATACTCAAGGCCCGCCATATCGGCAGGCTTTCACGGGGTGAGTGCAGCCTGATCCAGGGCACCGCCTACACGGAGCTGTTGAACAGCTTTGAAAGGATCGCCTCACACTGCGTGGCCGTCTCCGGCGTGGTCCGCAGGGAATACCAGGCCCACCCGGATTTCCACGTCCATTCGGCCAAGGCCAACGAGCTCAGCGACCGGGAATACCAGCAGATCTACGATGCCTTCCTGGCGAAATACGATGTGCTGAACAGCGAAGAACGGCCCCTGAGTGTCGAGGACGAGGCGGTTCAATAGGCGTGAGGAAGAAACCCGACGGGCAGCGGTGGATCACCGCTGCCCGTCGCGCTTTATCATGATCCGCCGGGCGACCAGTATGATCGCCGCGGCGGCACAGGCCAGGCCCAGCTGGGTCAGCCATTGCCCGCCGGTCAGCGGGACGAGGAAGAACACGCCGGGGACCAGTGTGACACACAGGGCCATGCCGGCGCACATGGCGGCGAACACCAGCGCGCGCAGACGGCTGAAGGGCAGGCAGGTGACCAGCAGCGTCACCAGGCCCGCGGCGGCGGCGGACAGCGTGGCCAGCGTAGAGCAGACCTCGCGGCTCCAGCCCAGCCTTTCCAGCAGGCAGGCTGCCAGCGCACACACCGTGACCGCCAGCGCCCCGGGAATGGCCCGATAGAGCACCGTGCGCAGGAAGTTGCCCCGCACGCGCTCGCGATTGGGCTCCAGCGCCAGGAAGAACGATGGCGCGCCGATGGTCAGCCCGGAGATCAGCGTCAGCTGGATCGGCTGGAAAGGGTACCGGGCGGGCAGGAACAGCACCAGCATCGCCAGCGCGAAGGAATACAGCGTCTTCACCAGGAACAGCGATGCCGCCCGGGTGATGTTGTTGATCACCCGCCGGCCCTCGTCCACCACGGCGGGCAGCGCGGCGAAGTCGGCGTCCAGCAGCAGCAGCTGGGCCGCGTGCCGGGCCGCGTCCGAGCCGCCGGGCATCGCCACGGAGCAGTCCGCCGCCTTCAGCGCGGGGATGTCGTTCACGCCGTCGCCGGTCATGGCCACGGTGTGCCCCGCGGCCTTCAGCGCCTCCACCAGCGCCCGCTTGCGCTGGGGCGTCACCCGGCCCAGCACCGCGCATTTCCCGGCGGCGTCGGCCAGCTGGTCGTCGCTCAGGGTGGCCACGTCCACCCACTTGTCCGCGTCCGGCAGGCCCACCCGGGCGACGATGGCCGATACGGTGCGGGGGTCGTCGCCGCTGATCAGCTTGACCTTTACGCCCTGTCCTGCGAAGTAGCGCAGGGTCTGCTCGGCGTTGGGGCGCAGCGTATCGCTGAGGGCCAGCAGGCACAGCGGCCGGGAGACGGGGGGCAGGCGGTCGTTCTCGATGGCCCCCGCGCATTCGCACAGCAGCAGCACCCGCAGCCCCTCGGCGGCGGCCTGCTGGGCAGGGGCTTTCCAGATTTCGCCCTCCGGCAGCAGGAAGGAAGGCGCGCCGAGCACATAGGTGACCCCGCCCTTCAGCGTATAGGCCGAGCGCTTTGTGGCGGAATCGAAGGGCAGCACGGCCAGCGGGACTTCGTCCACCGGCGTCACGGCGGCGGCCAGGGCCCGCGTGGTGGGGCTCAACCGCTCGTCCGCGCCCAGGAACCGGGCCAGCGCCGCGCGGCAGGCGGCCTCGTCGGTGTCCCCCAGGGGGATGACCCGCCGCAGCGACATATCGCCGGTGGTGATGGTGCCGGTCTTGTCCAGACACAGCACGTCCACCCGGGCCAGGGTCTCGATGCCGTACAGCTCCTGTACCAGCGTCTTGCGCTTGCCCAGCCGCACCACGCCCACTGCCAGCGCCACGCTGGTCAGCAGGATCAGCCCCTCGGGGATCATGCCTACCATGGCGGCCACCGCGCCGGGCACGGCCTCCTTCACAGGCACGCGCTGCAGCCACACCTGCTTGCCCAGCAGCGCCAGCCCGATGGGCACCAGTGCGATGGACACGAAGCGCACCAGACGGTTCAGGTCCGCCATAAGCGCCGACTTGGGCTGCCGGATCTTCCGGGCCTGGCGGGTCAGCCGGTTGGCATAGCTGGCCTCGCCAACGTGCACCAGCTGGGCGGTGAAGCCGCCGGACACCACGGCGCTGCCGCTGTACAGCCAGTCGCCCCCGGCCTTGGAAACCGGGTCGCTCTCGCCGGTCAGCAGGCTCTCGTCGACGCTGCCTGCGCCATCATGCACCACGGCGTCCGCAGGCACCTGGTCCCCGGCCCGCAGCACGATCAGATCGCCCTGTACCAGCGCTTCGGGGGACACCTGCTTCCGCGCGCCGTCCCGCAGCACTGTGGCGGGGGTCTGGGCCAGCAGCTTCAGCTCGGCCACGGTCCTTCTTGCGCGCAGCTCCTGGATCGTGCCGATCAGCGTGTTGGACACCACCACGCCCATGAACAGCATGTTTCGCCACGCGCCTACCAGTGCAAGCACCAGTGCCAGCGCCACGTTCAGCAGATTGAACCAGGTGAACAGGTTCCTGGCCACGATCTGCGGCGGCGTGCGGCCGTCGTCCTGCGCCGCTGTGTTGCCCTGGCCCGCGGCCAGCCGCCGCGCCGCCTCGGCCTCCGACAGCCCGGTTGCGGCGGTCAGCTGCTCCGGCGCGCCGGTGGGCAGAGTCAGTTGTTCGCTTTCGTACATATGTATCCGCCTCGGTGTCTGTGATTTGTCAAGCCAGGCCCAGCTTTTCGAAGGCCCATGCCAAGCCGTCGTCTTCCACGGCGGGACACACCAGGCTGCTGATCGCCTTGAGGGCGGGGCTGCCGTTCTCCATGCACACGGAGGTACCCACGGTCTGGATCATCTCCAGGTCGTTCATGCTGTCGCCGAAGCCCACGGTGTCGGCGATGTCAAAGCCGAAGGCCTTGGCCACGATGCGCACGCCCTTGCCCTTGTCGAAGGCGCGGTGGATGATCTCGCCGTTCAGGCAGTGGTGGGCGGCGACATCCTGCACCACGAAATGGTAGTCCTGCTCCAGCGCCGCGCGAGCGGGCGCAAGCTGCCCGGCGGCGGTGCACATGAACACCACCTTGTAGATGGGCCTGCCGTCGTATTCGGCCATTGGGCGGATGTTCAGCTGCTCCGCCAGGGCCCTGCGCCAGCGCACCAGCTCGCTGTTGCCCTCGCCGGCCCGGGCCAGGAAGTCACCCAGGTCCTCGTCGCCATAGGTGGCGTCCAGCGCCTCGATGGTGCGGAACACGCCGTTCTCCGCCAGCAGCCGCAGGGCCGCGTCCCGGTCCGGGTCCGGCATCGGGTGGTCATACAGCACCCGGTCGCCCGCGAACACCCGGCCCCCAGCGCAGGCCACCGCGCCGTCAAAGCCGTAGGCCAGCACGGGGCCCAGCATGTCCGGGTTGCGCCCGGTGCACAGGAACACCGCGTGGCCCTTCGCCCGGGCGGCGCGAACGGCCCGTAGGGCGCTTTCCGGGGGTCGGTTGCTGCCCGCCGGGGTCAGCGTGCCGTCAATATCGAGGAAAACACATTTCTTGTTCATAGTAACCTCCGCGAATCATCAATGCCAACAGAACCATTATACCCGATAGGGCGGCGGAAGTCCATTGTTACGGGGCATGAAACAGTTTTTTAATGCCGCGCAGGGCGGCCGCGGCGCTTGCCAACTGTGTCGGAAACCTGCTATAATAGGGCCGTTTCGGGGGAGGACAGCGAAAGGAAAGCCTATGAAAAAGACCTATATCACCACCATGCCCAACCACATCGGGGCCTTCCTGAGGGCCAGCGAGTGCTTTGCGAAGCTGGGCGTGAACATCACCCGCGTCAGCTACAACAAGGCAGTGGATTCCCACACGCTGTTCATCGACGCCGAGGGCAGCGATGAACAGCTGCGCCAGGCAGACGCGGAGCTGGAACAGATCGGCTATCTGAAGGGTGCGGGGGACGAGCGCGGCATCGTGCTGCTGGAGTTCCACCTGAAGGACGAGCCCGGCAGCGTCACGGCGGTGCTGCGGCTGATCCACGAGTTCAGCCTGAACATCTCCTACATCAGCTCCCAGGAGAACGGCACCGACTACCAGGCCTTCAAGATGGGCCTGTTCGTGGAGAACGAGGACCGGCTGCGCGCGTTCCTGAACCGCGTGGAGGCGCTGTGCCCGGTGCGGGTGATCGATTACAACCACTCCCAGCGGGTGTACGACAACAGCATATTCTACCGCTCCTTCGTCTCGGGCCTGATGCGCACGATGGACCTGCCGGAGGACTGTCGCGACAGCTTGCTGGTGAACAGCAACCTGGTGATGCAGCTGCTGGACGAGAAGGGGCTTTCCCCCTACAAGACCTTCGAGAGCATCGGCCGATTCGCCCAGCTGCTGGCGGACTGCCGGGGCGGGGCCTTCGCGCCGCGGATCACACAGCATGCCGTGACGCAGGACACGCGGATCACGCTGATCGAGCCGCCCTGCGGCAGCAACACCGCCATACTGCAAAGCGGGGGCGAGGTGCTGTTCATCGACTGCGGCTACGCGCTGTACCGCCGGGAGATGGAGGCCCTGTTCCGCCGGCTGCTGCCGGACTGGGACGGCATGAAAAAGCGCATATTCATTACCCATGCCGACGTGGACCACTGCGGCCTGCTGCCCCTGTTCGACGAGGTGCTGGCCAGCGCGAAGACCCGTGAATGCCTGGCGCTGGAGTATGCCGGGGAGAACGGCTATCGCGAGCAGAACCCGCTGCACAAGCCCTATATCAGCATCTGCAAGGCCCTGACCGGCTACCGACCGCCCAGCCCGGACAAGGTGCGTGCCCTGTGGGATGAGAGGGACGAGCCCCAGGCGCCGCTGGAGCAGGTCGGCTTCTTCCGCTTCGGTGAGCTGGGCTTCGAGGTCTACCGGGGCAAGGGCGGCCACCTGAAGGGCGAGACGGTGCTGATCGATTACGAACACCATATCGCCTTTACCGGGGATATCTACGTCAATGTGCACGGCATGACCCGGGAACAGGCCGCCTACAACCAGTACGCGCCTGTCCTGATGACCTCCGTGGATACCGACCCCGCGCTGTGCGCCGAGGAGCGCAGGGCCATATTGCAGCGCCTCGGTGCGGGCCAGTGGCAGGTGTTCGGCGCCCATGGCATGAAGAAGGACTACCGGGTCGAGCTTCGGCAGGAAGGAAACAGGGGATAGGGTTTAGAAACCATGAATCGGCAACCGCTGTTCCTGTTGTCAAACAATTATCCGCTGGCGGTAAATCAATGAAATGTAGTGCGAAAAAGAAGCTGAAGACGTCTAAAATGCGGCGCGGCGATTATTGAGGACGCCCGCAGGTTTACTGGCGGTAAATCAAGGGGAATCAACGCAGAAATGCAGTCAAAGACGCCGAAAATGCGCTTCAGGTATTTTGGAAACACGCTCTAATTTGCCGAAAATCAAGGCTTCACCGCAAGGTGATGCGCAATATGCGCGATAGCGGAGACCTGTGCCACACAGCTCAAATGGAGGAAATAGAAATACTTGCCATCTTTACCTTGGGATGGTATACTGCCATCTATTGGACACAAATTTGCCCAAAACAAAGAGGGGAAGCAGGAGATTGAAATGAACGACAGAGAACGACTTGGCAGCCGGCTGGGCTTCATCATGCTGTCCGCGGGCTGCGCGATCGGGTGCGGCAATGTGTGGAAGTTCCCGTGGATGTGCGGCCAGTACGGCGGCGGCGGCTTCGTGGCGGTATATGTGATGTGCCTGCTGCTGCTGGGCATGCCGGTGATGGTGATGGAATTTGCCGCGGGGCGCGCGGCGCAGACCAGCCCGGTGCGCCTGTTCCGGAAGCTGCAAAGTCCCGGGGGCAAGTGGGGCTTCATGGGGTATGTGTCTCTGCTGGGCAACATCGCGCTGATGGCCTTTTACTGTGTGGTGACCGGCTGGATCATCTATTATTTCTACCGCTTTGCCACGGGCCGGGTGCAGGACCTGGGCTTCATGCCGATGATCACCAACCCCGGCGTGAACGTGTCGTTCCTGGCCGTCACGGTGGCGCTGGCCTTCCTGATCCTCAGCTTCGGGCTGCAGGGCGGCCTGGAGCGGGTGACCAAGTTCATGATGGTGGCGCTGCTGGTGCTGCTGCTGGTGCTGGCAGGCAACAGCCTGACGCTGTCCGGCGCGAAGGCTGGCGTGCGCTTCTACCTGGTGCCGGACTTCAGGAAGATCAACGGCAAGGTGATTGTAGGCGCGATGAACCAGGCGTTCTTCACGCTGTCCATCGGCATGGGCAGCATGGCCATATTCGGCAGCTACATCGACAAGAAGCAGGCGCTGCTGGGCGAGGCGGTGAACGTGATCGTGCTGGATACCTTCGTGGCGCTGATCGCGGGGCTGATCATGTTCCCAGCCTGTTTCTCCTACGGGCTGGAGGTCACCCAGGGGCCCAGCCTGCTGTTTGACACGATGGCCACGGTGTTCAACAATATGTCCGGCGGCCGCTGGTGGGGCACGCTGTTCTTCTTGTTCATGACCTTCGCGGCCATGTCCACGGTGCTGGCGGTGTGCGAGAACATACTGGCCATGGTGCGTGAGCTGACAGGCTGGAGCCGCCGCAAGGGCAGCCTGGTGTGCGGCGTGGGCGTGTTCCTGCTGGCCCTGACCACGGCGCTGGGCTACAGCGTGCTGCACTTCCAGCCCTTTGCCGAGGGCACCGCCTGGCTGGACCTGTGGGATTTCATCGTGTCCAACAACGTGCTGCCGCTGGGCAGCCTGGTGTTCGCGCTGTTCTGCTGCAATCGCTTTGGCTGGGGCTGGGACAGCTTCGTGACCGAGGCCAACCAGGGCAGGGGCATGAAGGTGCGCCATTGGATGAAGCCGCTGTTCCGGTTCTTCGTGCCGGCGGCGATACTGTTCATCTACATCTACGGCATGGCCACCTTCAAGTGGCGGTGAGGCGCTTGGGATTTAACGCGATCTTATCTTGCATGATGGGCGCGGCGCTGCTATAATAAATCAGGTAAGCAGAAGCGCCGACTTCTCACCTTGCGACTCACGTTGTACAGGTTAAGTGCATGAATAAGCCCCTTGCGGGCTTGTGGAGAGCGGCGCAATGCGCTGCTCTTTTCATTTGGCAGACGATTTTAGGAGGTGTTTCGGTATTAACGATCTCATGATTAACGAGGAGATTCGCGATCGCGAGGTGCGTGTCGTGGATCAGAACGGCGAGCAGCTGGGCGTCATGTCCAGCAGGGAAGCGCTGGCATTGGCCGAGGAGCGTCAGCTCGACCTGGTCAAGATCGCCCCGCAGGCCCGTCCGCCGGTTTGCAAGCTCATGGACTACGGCAAGTACCGCTTCGAGCAGTCCAAGAAAGAGCGCGAGTTCCGCAAGAATCAGAAGGTCATTACCGTCAAAGAGGTTCGCCTGTCCGCCACCATCGAGGATCATGACATCGACGTGAAGTTCAAGAACGCCGTCAAGTTCCTGAAGGAGGGCAACAAGGTGAAGGTGACGATCCGCTTCCGCGGGCGTCAGATCACCCACTCCGAAATTGGCCGTCAGGTCATGAATGAGTTTGCCGAAAGGATCAAGGAGTATGGCACCGTGGACAAGGCTCCCCAGATCGAGGGCCGCAATATGTCCATGTTCATCTCTCCGAGAGCATCCGACTGATTATTACCGAACGACGAGAGGAGGAAAACCCCATGCCCAAGCAGAAGACGCACAAGGGCGCCGCAAAGCGTTTTAACCTCACCAAGAGCGGCAAAGTGAAGCGCGCTCAGGCCTTCAAGCGTCACATCCTGACCAAGAAGCCCACCAAGCGTACCCGTAACCTGCGCAAGGCCGCCTATCTGACCACCACAGAAGGCCGGACCATGAAGAAACTGATTCCGTACAAGTAAGGAGGCGAATCATCAATGGCAAGGATCAAGCGTGCTGTCAACGCACAGAAGAAAAAGCGTAAGGTAATGAAGCTCGCCAAGGGTTACTTTGGCGCCAAGGGCAAGCAGTATCGCGCGGCCAGCGAACAGGTTCGCCGTTCTCTGCGCTATGCCTATATCGGCCGCAAGCTGAAGAAGCGCGACTTCCGCAGCCTGTGGATCGCCCGTATCAACGCGGCGGCCCGCATCAACGGCCTCAGCTATTCCAGGCTGATCAACGGCCTGAAGGTGGCCGGCATCGATATCAACCGCAAGATGCTGTCCGAGCTGGCTATCGCCGATCCCGCCGCGTTCGCGGTGCTGGCGGAGAAGGCCAAGACTGCCCTGAATAAATAAAGGTAGTGTATAAAGCAGCGCCCTCCATAAAAGGAGGGCGCTGGCTTTTTTGGAGAAGGGAAACGGATAACGGAGAATGGGGAGTGATGGTTGATAAGCTCTTGCGTGGAAACGTCGTCGCATACGATCCTTCGGGCTGCCATTCCCTCAATGCTGTGTCAGACAGTAAGCGCCGGCCCATCCTGCTGAAAACAGAACGTTGAACTTTTTCCGGGCATTCGATGTCCCTGCTACCTGTTCCCTTAGCTATTCCTATTGCCTAATCCCTAATCTCTAATCCCTAATCCCTATTCCCATTGTCTGATCCCTGCCCGCTAACCTTCCAGTCCATCCGGCAGCTCGGCGACCACATTGACCACGAACTGGGCCTGGGCGCCGCTCTCGTTCTTCGCAACGATGGTGGCGGTGCCATAGCCGCCGGTCAGCGTGACCAGGCCGCGCTGGTTCACGGTGGCCACCAGGTCGTTATCGGCGGACCATTCCAGCCGGGTGTTGTCTGCGTCGGCGGGCACGAGCTCGGCCTCCAGCTGGATGGGAATTACGGTCTGCTCGCGCAGCACGTACATCTGAGACAGGTTCAGCTTGACCTCCTCCACAAGGGTCTGCACTTTGAGACTGCAGCTGGCGATCCTGCCGTCGGCGGAGGCACTGATGCGTGCGGTGCCGGAGGCTACGGCGGTGACGACGCCATCCTGCACGGTGGCTACGGAGGGGTCGCTGGAGGTCCAGGTGATGTAGTGGGAGCTGGAGTCCTCGTCCACATTGCCATCGGCGTCGAAGAAGCGGGGCTCAAGGGTCAGTTGGTTGCCCCGGTCAACGGTGGCGGCGGCGGGGGAGATCTCGAAATCGGCGGCGGGCGTGTCTACGGTGACGATGGTGCTGGCGCTCAGCCCGTCCCGGGAGAAGACCGCCAGTATCGACTGGCCCTCGGCGGCGGCGAACAGCGTGCCGTCGGACTGGACCCTCAGCACGTTCTCGTTGCTGCTGGTCCAGTGGGTGACCTGGTCGGTGGTATCCGAGGGGATATAGCGCGTGCCAAGGCGCAGGTAGGTGCCCATACCCACGGTGACGGATTCCGGCGTGATGCGCATGGCGTTGCCCGCTACATGGACATGCACGTCGGCGCTGGCGGTCAGGCCGTCCTTTGAGGTGACGGTGATGCGGGTGTCGCCGCCGCCCATGCCGGAAACGCGGCCGATGGCGTCCACGCGGGCGATGCTCTCGTCGTCGCTGTGCCAGCGTACCAGGGTGTTGTCGGCCTTGTCGTTGAATATTGCCCGAAGGCCGGTGATCTGGCCCTTCTCCAGGGTGATGGAATCGGTGTTCAGCGCAAGCGTGCTGGCCCTCAGCCCGGCCACCTGAATCTGCACCGTGGCCCGAGCGCCGTTTTCCGCGTCCAGACGGATCTGGGCGCTGCCGGGGCCCACGCCGGTGACCACGCCGGCCTCGGAGACGGTGGCCACGGCATCGTTGGTGGTGCTGTAGCTGACCTTCTGAGGCGCGTCGGCCTCCAGCCGGTAGGACAGGGGATAGCTGTCGCCGGGATTCATGCGCACCGAGCGGGGATGGGCGTACAGATAGTCCTCGCTGCCGAAGCGCATCGGCGCGAACAGCAGCGTTCCGATGATCAGCGCCGCGATCAGTTTGGTCAGCTTGCCAAGGGCGGTTTTCATGGCGACAGGCCTCGCTTGTTACATAATATCACATCTTATATTATACGGGACAAGGGGCCGCCGGTCAACTTAATTTTTCATTGGGTCTTGCAAAAGCGCGCCGGTTGGGATAAACTGTTAGTGAGGAATACCCGGAAGGGGATGTGTAGACCGTGAGAATCAAGCTGACGCAGGAGCGCGAGGCGGCGCTGCGGGCCTTCCTGCAGGCCTGTGAGGACGCCGAGCAGCTTTCCGCCAGGGAATACGTGGTGGATCTGTACGACATCGAGCGCCCGGTATCGCTGGACCTGGTGTTTGTAAAGGGCGGCGTGGCCGTGGACGGCGCGGCGGAGCTGAAGTATGACGAGGCGCTGGACGGCTGGTACATGGACAAGCGCCTGGAGCGCCCGGAGGAGGTCATCGAGGCATTGACCGCCGGCGGGGCCTTCGGGGCATGACATCCCCGGAGG
>CACYWI010000022.1 GCA_902778045.1 uncultured Eubacteriales bacterium | reverse complement strand
GTGAACGCCATGCAGCGCGAGGCCGTGGCCCGGCTGGCCCGGGCGGGCTATCAGCGCTACGAGATATCGAATTACGCCAAGCCCGGGCATGCGTGCCGGCACAACCTGGTTTACTGGAACCGGGGCGAGTACCTTGGCCTGGGCTGCGCGGCCCACTCCCTGTTCGGGGGCCGGCGCTTCCACAACCCGGAGGCGCTGGACGCCTATCTCGCCGGGGAACGGGCCCTGGACAACCAGGAAATGACCCTTCGGGACGCCATGGAGGAGACGGTGATGCTGTCCACCCGCACCGCCCGGGGGCTGGATCTGGACCGCTGGCAGCGGGATTTCGGCGCGCCCTTCGAGCGGGGGCGCGCGGCGGCGCTGCGGCGGCTTGAACGGGGCGGACTGATCGAAACGGACGGCGGCGCGGTGCGGCTGACCCTGCGGGGCATGGAGCTGCACAACGCCGTGGTGCTGGAGCTATTGGAGGGTACGGAAGTATGATTGGCAGGAGTGGATCGATTCGCTGGCTGGCGACGGCGTTGTGCCTTTGCCTGTGCCTGACCCTTGGGTTGGCGCGGGCGACGGCGGAGGAGGCGGCCGTGAAGGCCCAGGATATCACGAAGAGCTGCACCTTCAAGGTTTCCGAGGGCGACCGGGGCAAGCTGAAGGACGGCAACGTGCGTACGTCCTGGAGCTATGACCGCTCCGGCGCGTATGTGGGCGTGAAGCTGCCAAGCGGCGTGTCCGCGGGCTGGCTGCGCATCGAGTGGTTGTTCGATCCCACCGGCTTCGACCTGATCGAGTACGACGAGAGCGTAAACGTGCTGCGCCAGCGCAACCAGGACGACACCTTCCCCAACATCTATACCCTGTTCGACCTGCTGCCCGAGACGCGCTACATCCAGCTGAAGATGACCGCGAAGGGCCAGTCGATCTGCAGCATCAAGGTCTATTCCGCGGGTGAGCTGCCCGGCAGCGTACAGGCATGGAACCCGCCGGTGCTGAAGGCGGACGTGATGGTGGTATCCACCCACCAGGACGACGAGCTGATCTTCCTGGGCGGCACGATCCCCTACTACGCCACGGCGCTGAAGAAGCCCACCGTGGTGGTGTACATGGCCAACTGCACCCGCTACCGCCGCAACGAGGCGCTGAACGCGCTGTGGAAGATGGGCGTGCGGGACTACCCGGATTTCATCAACCTGCAGGACAAGCGCGTGGATTCCATCGCCAAGGCCGTGGAGCTGTGGGGCGGCAAGGATCACGTGCTGGAGGTGCTGGTGGAGCGCATCCGCCGCTACAAGCCCGAGGTGATCGTCACCCAGGACCTGAACGGCGAATACGGCCACAACCAGCACAAGACCACCGCCCGGGCCATGATGTACGCCATCGACGCCGCGGCGGACCCCACCCGCTATCCCGAATCCTATGAGATCTACGGCGCGTGGCAGGTGAAGAAGCTGTATCACCACCTGTACAAGGAAAACCAGATCGAGATGGACTGGGAGACCCCGCTGGAGAGCCTGAACGGCTATACCCCGCTGAAGGTGGCCCAGATCGGCATGAATGAGCATGCCTCCCAGCTGAAGTATTATTCGGTGAAGAGCCACGGCAAGTACGACAACGCCCTGTTCGGCCTGTACTTCACCACCGTGGGCGAGGATGTGGCCAAGAATGACTTCCTGGAGAACATCGATCCGGACGCCTCGGCGAAATACCTGGAGGCGCACCCGGAGGCGGCGGACCTGGTGATGAAGGCCCGGCTGCTGGCCCGGGGCGAGACCGCGCCGGATCCCACCGAAGTACCCACGCCGGAGCCCACCGAGGAACCGACGCCGGAGCCCACCGAGGCTCCCACGCCAGAGCCGGCGGTCGCCGCTGAAGCGGAGGATGCCGAGGCGGACGACGAGGCGGAGAGTGTCGAAGCGGCCGAGCCGGAGGCGCCCGAGGCCCCGGAGGTCACCGCGGCGCCGACGTCCGCCAACGAGACCGGCGGCATGAGCCCGGTGACCGTGGCCGCCATCGGCCTCGGCGCGGCGGCGCTGGGCGCGGGAGGCTGGTATGGCTATCGCGCGATGAGCCGCCGCACGCGGCACCGCCGCCGGCGGTACCGTTAGAAAGTCTGCAAAACCCCTGAACCGTAAACGGAGGCAGCCGAGTGGCAAAGCAAACCCCAAACAAGAAGAAAAAGAAATCCCCCTGGCAGAGCAGGCGTCCCCTGGGCGCGCTGCCTGGGGTCATCGCGCTCATCGGCGCGGCGGCGCTGGCGGTGACCTGGTTTTCCCAGAGCCTGCCCGTGTTCGCCGGCGCGCCGGCGGCGCAGGGCCTGCGCATCAGCGAGGTCATGTCCGCCAACGCCTCCACCCAGGTGGGGGACGAGCAGGGCATCGCCGACTGGATCGAGCTGCAGAATGTTTCCGACCGGGCCATCGACCTGACGGGCTATTCCCTGATGCGCGAGACCCGGCCCGCCAAGGCCTTCGCCTTCCCCAGCGGCGTGCTGCAGCCCGGCGCATACGTGCTGGTGTACGCCGACGGCAGCGGGCAGGCACTGCAGGGCGACGGCTATCACGCGCCTTATCGGCTGCCCGCCTCCGGCGACACGCTGGCGCTGCTGGACAAGGCCGGCCGCGGCGTGGACCAGGTGGCCGTGCCCTCGCTGGACCGCGACCAGGTGTATTGCCGGGATGGCGCGGGGGAATGGCAGGTCAGCGATTATCCCACCCCCGGCGCGGCCAACCGCGCCGCCCGCTGGGACGGCAGCGACGAGAGCGCGCGTCCCTTCGTGGTGCAGCCCGGGGACCTGGAGATCACCGAGGCCATGGCCGACAACTGCACCTTCTTCCCGGATGAGACCGGGGCCTGCCCTGACTACGTGGAGATCCACAACCGCACCAACGCGCCGGTGAATCTGGAGGGCTGGGCCCTTTCCGACAAGGCCGACAAGCTGACGCGCTGGCGCTTCCCGGCCATCACGCTGCCGGCGGACGGCTACATCGCGGTGCACTGCTCCGGCGTGAGCCGGCTGGACGACCCCGCCCACCTGCACGCCGATTTCAAGCTGTCCAACAAGGGCGAGGCCCTGTACCTGACCAGCCCTGCCGGCGTGGTGGCCAGCTACGTCAAGACCCCGGCCATGGAGCCGGACCAGAGCTACAGCCTGTTGGAGACCGGCTGGAGCAAGCAGTTCTCGCCCTCGCCGGGCCAGCCCAACACCCCCGCCGGCGCGGACGCCGCGGCCCGGGACATCCTGGAGCGCAACGATACGGGCGTGCGCATCACCGAGGTGCTGGCCTCCTCCTCCAAGTCCGACGACTGGGTGGAGCTGTACAACGGCACCAACCAGGCGGTGGACCTGTCCGGCTGGGGCCTGTCCGACAACGCCGGCCGCCCCCGCAAGTGGCAGTTCCCCCAGGGTACATCGATCCAGCCCGGCGCTTACCTGGGCATCTTCGCCAACGGGCTGGACACCTCCTCCGAGGGAAGGCTGCAGACCAGCTATCACCTTTCCGCCGGCGGCGGCTATTCCGTGGTGCTGTCCCGGCCTGACGGCGGCATCGTGGACCGCCTGTTCGTGCCCGTGCAGTACGAGGATATCTCCTATGGCCGGGCTGAGGACCAGGCGGGCTTGCGCTACTTCACCAGCGTGACCCCCGGCGCGGCCAACAGCGGCCCCAGCTATTACGGGCGCGCGCCCAGGCCGGTGTATTCGGTGCAGGGCGGCATGTACAAGACCGGCGACAACCTGACGGTGGAGCTGGCGGTGCCCTCCGGGTGCCGGGTCTACTACACGCTGGACTATACCGACCCCACCGAGGCCAGCACGCTGTATACCGGGCCGATCTCCGTGACCGGTACCACCATACTGCGCACCCGGGTGTACGGCGAGGGCTATCTGGAATCCATCATGGATACCCAGAGCTACCTGTACGACGTGAACAACGGCAACAATACCGTGTACGTGGTCTCCCTGGTCAGCGATCCCTACAACCTGACCAGCGACGAGGCCGGCATCATGGTGAAGGGCCCCAACGCCACCGACACCTATCCCTACGGCAGCATGAACAAGGGCGCGAACTTCTGGATGGACTGGGAGCGCGAGGCCCATGTCGAGGTGTTCAACCCCGACGGCAGCACGCTGATCTCCCAGGAGTGCGGCATCAAGCTGCACGGCCAGTACAGCCGCGCCGAGGCCCAGAAGGCCTTCAAGGTGATCGCCCGCAGCAAGTACGGCTCGAACCGCTTCGCGGCGGCGATATTCTCCCACCGGCCCTATACCGAGTACCAGTCCTTCCTGCTGCGCTCCTCCAGCGAGGATGGCGACAAGACCCGCTTCCGCGACGCGCTGCTGCAGCGGCTGGCGGAGGGCGGCCATGTGGATTACCAGGAGACCGAGATCGGCGTGCTGTACATCGACGGGCAGTACTGGGGCCACTACAACCTGCGCGAGCGCATCTGCAAGAGCAACATCTGCCAGTTCGAGGGCTGGGAGGGCGACGAGGACGACATCGACCTGGTCAAGGCCAACACCAACGTGATGCAGGGCAGCAACGAGACCATGGTCCAGCTGCTGGATTACGTGAAGAGCCACGACATGAACACCGACGAGGCCTGGCAGGTGCTGGACAGCGCCATCGACATCCAGAATTATATCGAGTACATGGCGGTGGAGATGTACACCGGCAATACCGACACGCTGAACGTGAAGCGCTATCGGAACCCGAAGAAGGACGGCAAGTGGAAGTGGGTGCTGTTCGACCTGGACTGGTCCTTCACGGTGGATACCAACTCGCCCCAGCGCTGGCTGACCCCCGGCGGCATGGGCAACGGGAACCGCACGGACAACACGCTGTTCATCGCCTGCATGAAGAACGCTACCTTCGCCGATCGGTTCCTGACCTACCTGGGCGAGAAGATGGCCACCACCTACACCTACGAGAACATCACCCGGATGACCCAGGAGTTCTATACGGCCATCGAGCCGCTGATGCCGGAGCACTACGCCCGCTGGGATTTCACCGAATCCAAGCACAAGACGGAGATCCGCACGTTCCTGAAGTACGCTGAGGAGCGCCCGTACCGCATGCTGCAGTTCATCAAGTACAACAAGTACCTGCCGCTGAACCAGGCGCAGATGGAGCAGTACTTCGGCACGGTGATGAATCAGCTGGGCGTGACCTACGACCAGATCAAGAAGGCGTCGTAAGGGAGCAGGCAACAGGCCATGGGGGGACATCGATCGCCCGCACCATAGAAAGGAAACGTATGCAGCAAAAGAGAAACGCGCTGCCCGCGCGGCACGAGCTGAAGTATTTCATCAACCCGGCGGAGCTGCAGGCCCTGCGCCTGCGGCTGCGCGGTGCGCTGGTGATGGACAGCCACTGCGTGAACGGCAGGCCCTATCTGATCCGCTCGCTGTACTTTGACGACATCGACGATTCCGCCTTCTACGACAAGCAGGCGGGCGTGATGCACCGCGACAAGTACCGCATCCGCATCTACAATTATTCGGACAAGACGATCTTCCTGGAGCGCAAGCGCAAGCTGGGCGATCTGATCCAGAAATCCAGCGTGCAGATCACCCGGCGGCTGTGCGACCAGCTGATCGAGGGCAACCCCTCCGGGCTGCACAAGTCCCAGAACGCGCTGCTGCAGGATATGTTCGTGCAGATGCGCACGCGGCTGCTGCGGCCCAGGGTGATCGTGGACTACGCCCGGGAGGCCTACCTGCACCCGGCGGAGGACGTGCGCATCACCTTCGATCTCAGCCTGCGCACCGGGCTGTCCAGCTGCGACCTGTTCAACCCGAAGCTGCCCACCGTTTGCCCCCACGACCGCAATGTGGAGATCCTGGAGGTCAAGTTCAACAACTACCTGCCGGGCTACATCGCGGGGCTTTTGAGCGGCGTGGAGGCCGAGCGCAGCGCCGTTTCCAAATACATACTGTGCCGAAGATATGAACCGCTTGGATAAACAACGGATCAACACAAAATACAGGAGGAACCGCCCATGAACAGCTTCTTTTCCAACCTCTTCAGCTCCCAGACCATCACACTGGCCTCCTTCCCGACGATCCTGTTTTCGCTGGCGCTGGCGCTGGGCGCGGGCCTGTTTATCGCCTGGATCTACCGGCGCAACTATCGCGGCGTGATGTATTCCAACAACTTCACCCTCACGCTGATCATGATGACGCTGATCACCTGCCCGGTGGTCATGTGCATCCGGGAATCGATCCAGCTGTCCATGGGCATGGTCGGCGCGCTGTCCATCGTGCGCTTCCGCACCGCCGTGAAGGACCCGCTGGATACCGCCTATATGTTCTGGGCGCTGACCATGGGCATCCTGCTGGGCGCGGGCCAGTTCTTCCTGACCGCCTGCGCGGTGGTGGGTATCGGCCTGATCCTCACGCTGGTCACCCACATGCAGGCCAAGGGGCTGAACAGCTTCCTGCTGGTGGTGCGCATGTCCGATGAATCCGAGCGCCAGGTCAACCAGCTGGTGAACGGCCTGAAGCTGCAGCAGCTGAAGAGCAAGACCGTCACCGCCAACGGCGTGGAGGCCACTTACGAGGTGCGCGCCGACAAGCCCGACGCCCTGCTGAACAAGCTGCGCTCGCTGCCCGGCGTGTACGATGCCACGCTGGTGGCCTACTCCGGGGAAGCGGTCTGACGGTTTATGGAGGGTGGGCAAGCTCCCCCTCCATGGCCAGCCCCTTCGGATTTTGCTTGAGGCCCGAAGGGCCTCCGGCCCCGATACCCCGGTAAGATTGTGATTTTGGGAGGGAATATCCCTTGACTGAGAACAACAGGCCGGTTCGGCCCGCGCCGCCGAGACAGAGCACTCAGGGCGCGCCGCAGGCGAGGCCGGCCCAGCCGGCGCCGAAGCCGAAGCGCGCGCCCATCGGGCCGCCCTATGGCCATCTGCCCAGGGGCTTTGTGCCGCTGGTCGTGGTCTGCGCGGCGATCCTCGTGCTGGGCATCGTGCTGCAGGGCGCCATGCCGAACGGCTTTCCGCTGAAGGCGCGCAAGGCCGCCGCGCGGGAGGTCACCTGGATCAGCGAGATCCATGGCGACGGTCCGCTGCGCCTGAACGAGATCATGAGCGCCAACGGCGGCGTGATGGTGGATGCCTCCGGCGCCACGCCCGACTGGGCGGAGGTGGCCAACATCGGCAGCCGCCCCCTGAACCTGAACGGCTATGTGCTGGCCCGCAGCGCCAAGGCGGGCAACGTGTTCGTGTTCCCGGACGTGATCCTCCAGCCGGGGGAGTGCGCCTTGGTGTACTGCGACGGCTCGCTGCAGGCCGAGCTGGGCGAGGAGCTGCACGCGCCCTTCCGGCTGTCCTCGTCGGGGGACGTGCTGATGCTGTTCAACACGGCCGACGTGGCGGTGGATACGGTGAACATCCCCCAGCTGAACGAGGACGAGGCCTATGTGCGCGTGGACCGGGATACCTGGACCGCCAGCACCGAGACCACCCCCGGCCTGCTGAATACCGAGGAGAACTACCGCGCCATGACCAGCGTGGTCCAGGATTCCCCGATCCAGCTGTGCGAGCTGGTGGCCTCCAACACGAAGTACGCCCCGGACAGGAGCGGCGTGTTCCACGACTACGCGGTGCTGCGCAACACCTCCGACGCGGCGGTGGATATCTCCGGCTGGTACCTGTCGGACAAGCCGAAGCTGCCCCGGCTGTGGCGCTTCCCCGAGGGCACGTCCATTCCCGGCGGCGGCAAGCTGCTGGTGTACTGCTCGGGCTTCAACGACGTGGCGGATACGACCCAGCTGCACACCGGCTTCAAGCTGTCCACCGAGGGCGAGACGGTGACGCTTTCCAACGCCAACGGCCAGCCGGTGGACACCGTGACCTACGACCTGCTGCGCACCGATACCGCGTACCTGCGAAGCGGCGACGGCTGGAGCGTGGGCGAACCGACGATGTAACGAAAAGGGACATGGCGCGACCATGTCCCTTTTCAGAGTGGAGCGTTGAAAGTGGAGATTTACAGGATATCGCCCGTTTCCGCGCCGCTGCCGGCGCTGTCGGGCGTCTTTGACCCGGAGCAGGAGCCCTTCTGCGCCGGGAGATTCGCGTTCATCGACCGATATGTGTGGGCCGGGGACTACCGGCCCGAAGCCCGGGCTTATGTGCGCCGGGACGATCAGGCGCTGCGGGTACTGCTGTGCGCGAAGGAGCCGACGGTTTCAGCCCGGGTGCGCGATTTCGGCGGCCCGGTGTACACCGACAGCTGCCTGGAGTTCTTCTTCAAGCCCTTCGCGGACGATCCCTGCTATATGAACGTGGAGGTCAACGCCGCCGGCGCGGCGCTGATCGGCCTCGGCGCCGGGCGTGAGGGGCGGAGCCAGCTGCCTGCCTGCCCCGGGGGCATGGATATCCGCGCCTCGGTTCACGCGGGGGAATGGTGGGCCGTGGCCTACAGCCTGCCCTATGCCCTGATCGGGGCGATATTCGGGCGGCCCTTCGCGCCGGAGGGATCGATTATGGGCAACTTCTACTGCTGCGACGAGACGATCCACCCCCACTTCGGCAGCTGGAGCCCCATCGACGCGCCCGCGCCGGACTTCCACCGGCCGGAGTGCTTCGGAAGGCTGGTGTTTGGAACGTGAGCACGGAATACTTCGACGTCTGTGACGAACTCGGCAACCTCACCGGCGCGGTGGTGTCCCGGGACGAGGCCCACCAAAGGGGCATCCGCCACCGCACGGCCCACGTTTGGGTGGTCCGGCGTCGGGAGGGCCGCTGGCAGGTGCTGCTGCAGAAGCGCTCCGCCAACAAAGATTCCTTTCCCGGCAAGTACGACACCTCCTCCGCCGGGCACATCCGGGCGGGGGACGCGCCGCTGGAATCCGCCCTGCGGGAGCTGGAGGAGGAGCTGGGCATTCGCGCCAAGCCCGGCCAGCTGCGTCCTGCGGGCCATTTTGACATACGGTTTGAAAAGGAATTCCACGGCCGCCTGTTCCGGGACAACGAATTTGCCTTCGTGTACGTCTACCGGGAGCCGGTGGATATCGATGCCCTGACCCTCCAGGCCGAGGAGGTCGAGCGGGTGGACTGGTTCGACCTGGAGGCTGCCTGGGCCGAGCTGAAGCAGAGGCGAGACATCTACTGCGTGCCCAGCGAGGGCATGGCGGTGCTGAAGCGCTATCTGGAGGCAATGGGGAATAGGCAATAGGAATAGGGGAAGGGTGTCTGTGAACGCGGAAATCGATATCACCGGGGTCGTGCTGAAGACGGAACGGTTGCTCCTGCGGCCCTGGCGGGAGTCGGACCTTCAGGACTTCTACGAATACGCCCGGGTGGACGGTGTGGGCCAGCCGGCGGGCTGGCAGCCCCACAGGAGCATCGACGAGTCCCGGGATATCCTGGACATGTTCATCCGGGAGAAGAAGACCTTCGCCCTGGAGTATCAGGGGAAGGCCGTTGGCTCACTGGGGATCGAGACCTATGAAGAGGCCCGCTACCCGGAGCTCGACCTTGCCGATAGGCGGGGGCGGGAGATCGGCTATGTGCTGTCGAAGGACTACTGGGGCCGGGGCCTGATGACCGAGGCCGTGCGGGCCGCCATCCGCTGGCTGCTGGACGACGTGGGCCTGGATTTCATCATCATCGGCCACTATACCCGCAACGACCGCTCCCGCCGGGTCATCGAAAAGTGCGGCTTCCGCTATGTCAGGACCGTTTCCCGGGATGCCCCGAACGCCAGGGCCGAGGATTCGATGGAGTATATACTGGAGGCGGGAAGCTGATTTTACCTTGCGTCGCTGGTCGTTTTATGGTAAGCTATAGCTGGGGAAATACTGTGATGGAGGTGATTTCCGTGGCAATGCCCGAAACTGTGCTTCAACGCTGGAACGAACTGACACAATCAGAGCAGGAGCAAACTGTGGAGTTTATCGACTTCCTTCTTCTGCGCCGCAAGCGCGCCGGAAATCCCCCAAAATCCCATTTTCAACTGGATGCGCTGGCGGGCGGCCTGGAATATATCGCGGATGATTTTGACGAGACGCCGGAAGATTTCAAGGAGTACATGTGATGGTATTGATCGATACGCATGCGCTTATATGGGCGTTGTATGACGCCGGAAAGCTCTCGGAGGCAGCAAAGCAGGCGATCCGACAAAGCGATTGCTGTGTGAGCATCGCGTCTCTGTGGGAGATGTCCATCAAAATGTCAAAGGGCAGCCTCAAGCTGCGGGAATCGATCATGGAAGTGGCAGACCGATGCATGGCAATGGGCGTGGAGCTGTTGGGATTGAAGCCGGAACACTGCCAAAAGCTGATGGCGCTTCCGGACTATCATCGGGATCCGTTCGACAGGATCATCATGGCACAATCACTGGTAGAGGGATTTCCGCTTGTAACCAAAGACGAAAACATCTGGGCCGGTTATCCGGAGGTGGAAAAGATCTGGTAGCATGGACATAAACGGGGGGCGGCTGCACGTCAATGCGCAGCAGCCCCGTTTGCGTTTCTCTTACGCCAGCACGGCCTCGACCTCGTGGGTCGCGGGGGCCTTGTCGGCGGGGATCACGCTGCCGTCGATGGCCTTGCCGTCCACGGTCAGGGTCAGCTTGCCCTTCTCGTCGCCGGCCTTGTTCACGATGTGGATGTTGTAGGTGCTGCCGCGGAACTTGCGCACCAGGTGCAGGTCGGTCAGCTCCTTGGGCAGGCAGGGATCCACCTGCAGGCCGTCGAAGGCGGGCTTGACGCCCAGGATGCCCTGGCTGATGGTGTAGAAGGTCCAGGCCGCGGTGCCGGTCAGCCAGCTGTTCTTGGCCTGGCCGAAGTTCGGCGCATAGGGACCGGCCACCATCTGGCTGTACACATAGGGCTCGGTGTAGTGCAGCTTCTGGTCCTCGATCCAGGCGGGGCAGGTGCGCTTGTACACGTCGAAGGCCGCGCCGCCGTGGCCCAGCCGCGCCTGCGCCAGCGCGATCCACGGGTTGTTGTGGCAGAAGATGCCGCCGTTCTCCTTGTATCCCGGCGGATAGGAGCTGATCTCGCCCAGCTCCAGGTGGTACCGGGTGTAGGGCGGGGTGAGGATCGCCACGCCGTGCTCGGACAGCAGGTACTTGGTGACGGAGTCCATGGCCTTCTGGGCGTAGCCCTCCTTGATGCCGACGCCGCCCATCACGATGAAGCCCTGGGGCTCGATGTAGATCTTGCCCTCGTCGCACTCGTGGCTGCCCACCTTGTTGCCGTAGGCGTCGTAGGCGCGGATGAACCACTCGCCGTCCCAGGCGTGGGTGAGGATGGCCTTCTCCATCTCGTCGTGCCAGGCGGGGACCTTCTCGGCCTCCTCCGTCCAGCCGTACAGCCGGCACAGGGCCTCGTAGTCCGGGCAGACGCCGGTGAACATGCCCGCGATGAACGGGGATTCGGCGGTGCCGGATTCGTTGTTCTCGGTGGTCTGGAAGCTCTCGCCCGGGGTGTTGGAGAAGCAGTTCAGGTTCAGGCAATCGTTCCAGTCGGCGCGTCCGATCAGCGGCAGACCGTGGGGACCGCGGTGCTCCAGCGTGTAGTGGAAGCTGCGGCGCACATGCTCCATCAGGGGCTGGGCCAGCTTCTCGTCGTTGTCGAAGGGCACCATTTCGCTGAGGATGGACACGTCGCCGGTCTCCTTGATGTAGGCCGCCACGCCGAAGATCAGCCACAGCGGGTCGTCGTTGAAGCCGGAGCCGATGTCGTTGTTGCCCCGCTTGGTCAGCGGCTGGTACTGGTGATAAGCGCTGCCGTCCGGGAACTGGGTGGCCGCGATGTCCAGTATGCGTTCGCGGGCGCGGGCGGGGATCAGGTGCACGAAGCCCAGCAGGTCCTGGGTGGAATCGCGGAAGCCCATGCCGCGGCCGATGCCGGATTCATAGTAGCTGGCCGAGCGGCTCATGTTGAAGGTGACCATGCACTGGTACTGGTTCCACAGGCCGGCCATGCGGTCCACGCGGATGTCGCCGCTGTTCACCTGGAACGAGGACAGCAGCTCCGTCCAATAGGCGTTCAGCGCGGCGAAGGCGGCGTCGAACTGCGCGTCGGTCTTGAAGGCGTCCAGCAGCGCGTAGGCGGGGGCCTTGTTGATCACGTTGGGCGCGATGAACTTCTCCTCCTGGGGGTTCTCGCAATAGCCCAGCACGAAGATGAAGGACGCCGTCTCGCCGGGCTTCAGCGCCCGCTTCAGGCAGTGGCTGGCGATGGGGGAGAAGCCGCTGGCCACGCTGTTGTTGCTCTTGTTGGCGATGGGCACCTGGGGCTCGCCGAAGCCGTTGTAGTAGCCCAGGAACGAGGCGCGGTCGGTGTCAAAGCCGTCGATGGGCGCGTTCACCGCGTACACGGCAAAGTGGTTGCGGCGCTCGCGGTACTCGGTCTTGTGGTAGATGGCGCTGCCCTCGATCTCCACCTCGCCGGTGGAGAAGTTGCGCTGGAAGTTGGTGGAATCGTCCTGGGCGTTCCACAGGCAGAACTCCACGAAGCTGTACAGCGAAACGTCCTTCTCGGCGCCGCTCTCGTTGGTCAGGCGCACGCGGGTCACCAGGGCGTTGGTGCCCCGGGGCACGAAGAACACCTGCTCGGCCTTCAAACCGTCCTTGACGCCGGTGATCTTCGTGTCGTGTAGCCCAGGCCGTGGCGGCACTCATAGCTGTCCAGCTTCGCCTTCACGGGCATCCAGCCGGGGGTCCACAGGCTGCCGCCGTCGTTGATGTAGAAATACTGTCCGCCCGCGTCCGTAGGCACGTTGTTGTAGCGGTAGCGGGTGATGCGCAGCATCCGGGCGTCCTTGTAGAAGCTGTAGCCGCCGCTGGTGTTGCTCATCAGGGTGAAGAATTCCTCGCTGCCCAGATAGTTGATCCAGGGCGAGGGAGTGTCCGGGCGGGTGATGACGTACTCCCGCGCAAGGTCGTCGAAGTGTCCGTATTGCATGGGCGCTGCCTCCTCTTTACTCGCATGGCTAAACCGTTTTCGAACCATGCGCCAAATTCCATATTCATATCTTAACCTGTAATGTCTGAAAAATCAAGGGGAAAACCCGCGGTTTTTGAAGTATTGGTGAAATTTAATCCGTCAAGGCCGCGAATTGTGCGGAAAACATGGCGATTTGGGGACTATAGAAGGAATTTTTCCGTCCAAACAGAATACAGGCAGGAAAAAGGACCACGTTGGTAGAATACAGAACGATTATACACACACTTCATCTTATGATGTTGCAGGAGGTTGCCATGAACAGGAAGATTCGCTTTGGCTTGGTATGGGCGGCGCTGCTGTGCGCCCTGCTGTTGGCGTGCGGCGTGTCGGCGCTGGCGGAGGGTTTGTCAGGAGAAGACGAAGAGACAAAGCCGACGTATACGGTCATATGGTTGGATTACAAAGAGGAAAAAGAACTTGACAAAGCGACGGTCACTAAAGGTTCCACGCCGAATTATAAAGGCGAAGAACCAAAGAGGTCGTCGAAGAAATATGAGTACACCTTTAGCGGCTGGGGCATGAAGAACAGCGAAGGTGAAGTCAAAAAGGTCAAGGACTATGATTCTTACAAAATCGAAGAAGACACGACTTTTATTGCCATGTTTGATCATGGTGATGTTTTGAAGTATGTTGTCACCTGGGTAATCAATGGTGAAAGCAGCACAGAGGAAGTGGCGTATGGGGAAAAGCCTACCCATGCGGATCCGACCAAGGATCCCGATGCAGATTATCACTATACCTTTTCCGGTTGGGACCCGGAGATCGCGGATGTCGAAGGCGACGTGACCTATACGGCGAAATTCAATAAGAACGAGCATGGCTTCAGCAATAGCGAGGTCACTAAGAAGGCAACCTGTACGGAAAACGGTGAGGAGACCCTTACCTGTAGCTGCGGTGTGAAGACAACCAAGACAATTGACAAGAAGGATCATACCAAGGGCGAGGCGGTGGAAGAAAACAAGGTCGATGCGACCTGTGCCAAGGAAGGCAGCTACGATTCCGTGGTGTACTGCACCGAATGCAAAAAGGAACTGAGCCGCGAGACCAAGACAATCGGCAAAAAGGATCACACCCCCGGCGATGCGGTGAAGGAAAAAGAGGTTGACTCGACCTGCGCCAAGGAAGGCAGTTATGAATCTGTGGTGTACTGCACTGTGTGCAAGAAGGAACTGAGCCGCGAGACAAAGACGATTGAAAAGAAGAAGCATACCCCCGGCGAGGCTGTCAGGGAGAACGAAGTTGCTGCGACCTGTGAAAAGGACGGCAGCTATGACTCTGTGGTGTACTGCACCGAGTGTAAAGCTGAACTGAGCCGTGAGGCACAGGTGGTTTCCGCCACTGGCCACGACTGGGACGCGGCTTCCTACACCTGGGCTGACGACAACAGCAGCGTCACGGCAAAGCGCGTTTGCAAAAACGATAAAAGCCACGAGGAAACCGAGACCGCGAATGTCGAGAAGACGACTGTGGACGCGACCTATGATAATGAAGGCAAGATAACCTATACGGCGACCTTCAAGAACGAGGCCTTCGAAAAGCAGAAAAAGGAAGAGACAATTTCAAAGCTGGAACCCACCGCGGAGCCCACTGCTGAGCCGACCGCGACGCCCGAGCCCACTGCTGAGCCGACCGCGACGCCCGAGCCCACTGCTGAGCCGACGGCGACGCCCGAGCCCACTGCTGAGCCGACGGCGACGCCCGAGCCCACGGCGGAGCCCACCACTGAGCCGACGGCGACGCCCGAGCCCACGACGGATCCTATCGGTGAGCCGACCGCGACGCCCGAGCCCACGGCGGAGCCCACCGCTGAGCCGACCGCGACGCCCAAGCCCACTGCCGAGCCCACCGCCGAGCCCACGAAGGCCCCGAAGTACACCATCACCTTCGACACGAAGGGCGGCAGCAGCATCGATCCCATCACCAAGGTGGCGGGTGGAGAGGTTACAGAGCCGAAAGCCCCGACGCGCAAGGGCTATACGTTCCTGGGATGGGATACCAAGATCCCTGCCACGATGCCCAACAAGGATATGACGATCACTGCCAAGTGGATCGCCAACATCACCGCCGTGGGCGAGCTGAAGGGCATTTCCTCCACTTATTCCCCCAGCATGAAGAACGCGCTGAAGCTGATGCCACAGACCGTCAGCGTCACGCTGGGCGACGGCAGCGCCGCCACGGCCAGCCTGACCTGGTCTGAATCGGGTACGAGTTACAGCAAGAGCGCCGGCGACGGCACGTACACCTTCACGCCGGACAGCCTGACCACCGAGGCAGGCAATCCGCTGGCCAAGGGCGTGGAGCTGCCCACCTGCAAGCTGACCATCAAGCCCGGCACCTTCACCGACGAGCAGGCCACCTACACCTATCGCCTGGATGACGCGAACGAGGCCACGATCATCGCGTGCGAGCTGCTGGACAAGAGCAAGACCAAGGACAAGAAGCCGGTGACGGAGCTGGTGGTGCCGGAGCAGATTGATAAGACCTGGCCGGTGACGCACATCGACGACAAGGTGTTCCGCAAATTCACCACGCTGACCAGCCTGGAGCTGCCCAAGGGCCTGAAGACCCTGGGTGAAAAGGCCATCGCCGAGTGCGACGCGTTGGAGACCCTGATCCTGCCGGACTCGCTGGAAAGCTATGGCGAGGACCTGCTGAAGAAGGACGACGCGCTGGTCAACCTGGTGCTGCGCACGGACCTCGATTCCAAGCTGACAAGCAAGAAGGTCGTGGAGCGCACCGAGAAGGACAAGGACGGCAAGGAAGTCAAGTACAAGCTGGAGCTGCCGGAGGCGGTTACCGACATCATCGTAAACACCAACACCTTCACGATCGACTGCGACTTCACGGTTGCCTCCGGCCACGAGATCGATGTGGAGAAGAAGGGCACCCTGAAGCTGACCGCGGACAACACCCTGAAGAACCTGAGCACCATCTACAACGATGGCACGGTCAGCAACGCGGGCACGATCATCACCTGCGGCGGCGAATGGAAGGGCAACAAGGCCGAAAAGAAGAAGGACGGCACCACCGTCTCCAAGCACGTCTACGAATCCGGCGTTTGCACCGGCTGCGGGCTGAAGGAAGAAATCGTGGTGACCACGCTGGATATCAGCTATGTGGGCTCCGGCCTGACCAAGGTATACGACAAGACCCGCAATGTTTCCCTGCGCGGCTCGGATTTCAAGATCTCCGGCACCCAGGAGGGACATACCGCCGTGCGCCTGACCGGCCTGCGCGCCGCCTATGACAGCGCCGAGTGCGGCGATCGCAAGGTGACCGTCAGCTTTACCATCGGCGGCGACGATGCCCAGCGCTATCGCACCAAGGACATCACCATTGCCGCGAAGATCACGCCCAAGGAGCTGGTCATCACCCCCACCGAGGGCCAGAAGAAGGTCTACGGCGCGGCGGATCCCAGCTACTTCACCGGCAAGGTGAGGGGCCTGCTGTCCGGCGACACGATCACCGGCAGACTGTCCAGGGAAGCCGGCGAGAACGTGGGCAAGTACAAGATCCTGCAGGGTACCATCGATGCCGGCAGCAACTATAAGGTCGTGATGGCCGAGGAAAGCTTCGAGATCGAAGCCAAGTCCATCAACAGCACCGATGTGGGCCTGCTGACCATCGGCAACCAGCGCTATACCGGCTCTGCGATCGAACCCGATATCACCCTGCGCTTCGGCACGCTGCTGCTGAAGAAGGATACCGACTTCAAGGTGAAGTATTCCAGCAACACCGAGCCCGGCACGGCCAAGGTGGTGCTCACGGGTACCGGCAATTTCACCGGCGAACGCGAGACCAGCTTCCGGATCCTGAAGATCTCTACCGAAACCGGCACGGGCAGCACCGGCACCGGCAGCACCGGCACGGGCAGCAGCGGCTATACCCCCTATACCGGCAGCGGCACCGGCCGCACCGGCGTCACCGACAGCGAAGACGACGACGATGACGAGGACGACGACGAGCCGACCTATACGCACAGCGGCTTCAGCACCGGCGGCTACACCGAGATGGATGACGACGACGACTTCTTCGACGACGAAGATGATGACGACGACACCGATCTTGATACCGACGTCGATGGCGAAGGCGATAACGAGGACGACGAGGAAGACGACGAGGACGAGGAGTCGGAGGAGCTGGCGCCGGAAGAGGCCGGCAGGCTGGTCGTCGATGAAATCGACTACGGCACCATACTGTACGATGAAAAGGGCATCGGCATGGGCTTTGCCGCCTTCGACGAGGAGATCGAGCCCGGCAACCGTGTGCTGACCATCGTTCCCGAGCCGCTGACGGACGCCGAGACCGGCGAGGAGCTGTTCCTGTCCGACGGTGTGCGCGAGCAGTACGGCGAACAGCATTTGAAGCTGGGCACGAGCCTGATGCAGACGCTGATCGACAAGGGCTTCACCGAGATCGTCTATGAGGTCGAGCAGGCGGATGTCCACATTCCCACGGCCTCGTTGGTCAGCGAGATCGTGCTGCCCGAGGATGCCGACGAAGGACAGCCGGCCCTGGAGATCGAAGACGAGGACGCGGATTTCGTCGAGGAAGTCGAAGAGATGGATATCGCGCCCAAGACGCTGCAGGTTGCGTACTATGATGTGTGTCTGCAGCAGATCGACGATAACGAGCTCACCGAGCGCGAGCAGGCGCTGCTGGAGGGCGACGGCGATCCGCTGATGGCGCCGCCCTATCGCCTGCGCATCCGCGCCGTACCGGTGGGCCAGGAGGAGGACCTCCAGCAGCCTGCTGCCGCCAATGAGCTGGAGCTCGATGCGGTGCAGGTACTGCCCGGGGCCGGGGAAGAAGATACCCCGTCCAAGCCGGTGGGCATGAAGCTGCCCGAGAGCTGCTACCCGGAGGGTGCCGTGCTGATGCTGCTGCCCACCGAGGATGTGCAGCAGGCGCCCGAGGATGCCGAGCTGATCTACATCTCCATACTCGACGAGGCCGAGGACGAGGATGTTTCCCAGCGCACGCCCGCGGAGTTCACCGTCGAAGACGACGTCCTCTACGCCAGCGTCCCGCTGACCGCTGACGGTGTGTACGCCGTCAGCGCGCCGGAGGACAGCCTGGTGATCGGCGAGGACGACGGCGAAGCCGAGGAAGCCGACGAGGGCGAG
>CACYWI010000021.1 GCA_902778045.1 uncultured Eubacteriales bacterium | reverse complement strand
CTGGACGAGTTCGACCGGGAGGACGACGGCCCGATCTCCCGGGCGCGGGGCGAGGTGCTGACGAGCTCCATCGTCACGGTGTTCAAGAAGATCAAGTTCGACACCCACGAGAACCTGGGCTGGGGCCCGGTGACGCTGCCTGAGCTGGAGATGCAGACCACCGCCGCTTGGTGGATGCTGCCCGAGAGCCTGGAGAGCCGCTTCGAGCGGGAGCCGCTGAAGAACGCGCTGGTGGGCCTTTCCCACCTGCTGCGCCACATCGCGCCGATGTATCTGATGTGCGCGCCCCAGGACATCAGCGTGGTCTATCACGTGAAGGACACCTTCACCCAGCGGCCCACCATCTACCTGTACGATTCCGTGCCCGGCGGCATCGGGCTTTCGGACCGCGTTTACGAGATGGACAAGACCCTGTTCGCCCACGCCCGGGAGATGCTGCGCGCCTGCCCCTGCCGGGACGGCTGCCCCAGCTGCGTGGGGGCGTCCGCAGGTCCCGGGGCGAAGGGCACGCTTTTGCAGCTGCTGGACGAGCTGCTGGACCAACGATAAAGGAGAATGAGCATGGCTGAGATCCAAAATTATACCTCCGAGGACATGAGGTTCGAGAACCTGAGCGGGCAGCACATGGCGCTGGTGGATTTCTGGGCGGCCTGGTGCGGCCCCTGCAAGATGATCGCCCCCGTCGTGGAGGCGCTGGCGGCGGAGACCGAGGGCGTCACCTTCGCCAAGGTGAACGTGGACGAGCACCCCGAGGTGGCCATGGGCCTGGGCATACAGGCCATTCCCACGCTGTTCCTGTTCAAGGACGGCAAGGCCGTGGACAAGGCGGTGGGGCTCCAGACGAAGGAAGCGCTGAAGGCGATGATCGACCGCAACCGCTGACCTGCCGGACCGACAACCGAGGGCTGATTTTACGCACAATTTCCGATAAAAACATGGCTTGCGCTGTGAATTTACCGGAAGTTGTGCTATACTTATATTGGTATGCTGTGCTGCGGCGCCGCATACGAAATGATGCATCATGCGTCCCCGTGATACCGGCGGCGTATAAATACAGAAAATCCAAAGCAAGGGAGGCTGCGCCTTGGCTAAAAAGAACAGGGGCAACAAACTGAAAATCATACCGCTGGGCGGTCTCGGTGAAATCGGCAAAAACCTGACGGTGCTGGAATACCAGAACGACATCATCGTGATCGACCTGGGCAGCATATTTCCCCGGGAGGATATGCCCGGGGTGGACCTGGTGATCCCCGACACCAGCTATTTGGAGCACAACAAGGAAAAGATCAGGGGCTACTTCATCACCCACGGCCACGAGGACCACATCGGCGCGGTGCCCTATGTGCTGCGCAACCTGCCTGCGCCGCTGTACGGCACGAAGCTGACGCTGGCGCTGTGCGAGCACAAGCTGAAGGAGCACCGGCTGCAAAACGTGGCCCCGCTGAACGTGGTCACCGAGGGCGACGTGATCGAGGCGGGCTGCTTCAAGGTGGAATTCATCCATGTGAACCACTCCATCGCGGGCGCGTGCGCGCTGGCGATCCGCACCCCTGTGGGCACCATCGTGCACACGGGCGACTTCAAGGTGGACTATACCCCGCTGGACGGCGCGCCCATCGACCTGGGCCGCCTGGCGGAGCTAGGGCAGGAGGGCGTGCTGGCCCTGCTGTGCGATTCCACCAACGCCGAGCGCCCGGGCTATACCATGTCCGAAAAGAAGGTGGCCGCCACCTTCAACGACCAGTTCCAGAAGGCCACGGGCCGCGTGATCATCGCGATGTTCGCCAGCAACGTGCATCGCATCCAGGCCGTGGTGGATTCCTGCGTGCGCTTCCACCGCAAGATCTGCCTGATGGGCCGCAGCATGGTGAACGTATCCAAGGTAGCCATGCAGCTGGGCTACCTGAAGATCCCGGAGGGCACGCTGATCCCCGCGGAGGAGATCGACCGCTATCCCGACGAGCAGATCGCCGTGGTCACCACCGGCAGCCAGGGCGAGCCCATGAGCGGGCTTTCCCGCATGGCCTTCGCCGAGCACCGGAAGCTGGAGATCCGCGAAAGCGACATGGTGATCATCTCCGCCACGCCCATCCCCGGCAACGAGAAGAGCGTGTCCCGGGTGATCAACCAGCTGATCCGCATCGGCGCGAACGTGATCTACGAATCCCTGGCGGAGGTGCACGTCTCCGGCCACGCCCGGCAGGAGGAGCTGAAGCTGATGCATTCGCTGATCAAGCCGAAGTTCTTCATCCCCGTGCACGGCGAGTACCGCCACCTGTACCACCACGCGAACCTGGCCAAGTCCCTGGGCATGCCGGACGACAACGTGCTGATGGTGGAGATCGGCGACGTGATCGAGCTGGGCGCCGATTCCATCGACGTGACCGGCGAGGTGCCCAGCGGCTCCGTGCTGATCGACGGCCTGGGCATCGGCGACGTGGGCGCGGTGGTGCTGCGCGACCGCAAGCACCTGTCCGAGGACGGCCTGCTGATCGTGGTGATGGGCCTGGATCACGACCTGGGCACCGTGGTGTCCGGGCCGGACATCATCAGCCGCGGCTTCGTGTACGTGCGCGAATCCGACGAGCTGGTGGAGGGGGCGCGGGCCGCGGCCATGCGCGCCATAGACGCCTTCGGCCCCATCGATTCCACCGACTGGAACCGCCTGAAGAACGATGTGCGCGAATCGGTGCAGCGCTATATCTTCGATACCATCAAGCGCAACCCGATGATATTGCCGATCATTGTGGATATATAGGGATTAGGGATTAGGGAACAGCCGCAGGTTTACTGGCGGTAAATCAAGGGGAATCAACGCAGAAATGCAGTCAAAGACGCCGAAAATGCGCTTCAGGTATTTTGGAAACACACTCTAGAATCAGGGAACGGGAATGGCGCCTGCCGCACCCCCGTAGGGGCGATCTCCGATCGCCCGCCCTTCAGGGAACCCCCAACCCAAACGATACGTCCAAACGGAGGACACTATGAATCCATACGATCAGGCCCACGAATTGGCGCGGGCGCTAAAGGACAGCGAGGAATACCGCGAGTTCACGCGCCTGAAGGCCGTCGCCTATGACGACGGCACCAACAAGGCGCTGCTGGATGAATACAAGCGGCTGCAGTTCCGCCTGCAGGCGAAGATCGCCGCGGGCGAGACCCTGCCGGAGGACGACATGCAGCGCCTGCAGCAGATCGGCGCGCTGCTGCAGTTCAACCCGGATGTCAGCGCCTACCTGATGGCGGAATTCCGCTTCCAGCGGATGCTGTCGGACATCTTCAAGATCCTGGCCGACGTGGCCGGCGTGGATCTGGACATGCTGGCACAGCGCTGATCGGTACGCCGGCAGAACCTTTGGAGGCACCCCCATGGCACAGAAACGCAAGCGGCGCGCGGTGCGCCGCAAGCCGGTCTTTCAATCGGAAAAATACAGCATTCGTTCGCTGCACGAGGATCGCGAGTACGGCGTGTATTGGTATGCCTGGCTTTGGAAGCTGGTCCGGCCGCTGCTGATCTTCCTGTGCAGCGTGCTGATGGTGGTCGGCATCGTTTCCGTGGGCTATGACCGGGTGTACGGCGCGTTCTTCGCGCCGGTGGAGCCCGGCAATGCCGAGGTGGTCAGCTTCCAGATCGACAGCGGCGAGACGGTCACCCAGATCGGCACGCGGCTGAAGGAGGCCAAGCTGCTGCGGGACGCCCGCGTGTTCAAGTACATGGTGCAGCTGAAGGGCCTCACCAATTCCATGAGCTACGGCGTGTTCAAGCTGTCGCCGGGCATGAACGTGGACCAGATCATCGACGAGCTGGCCTCCGGCAGCCAGACGAACGAACGGGTGATCACCATCGTGCCGGGCTGGACCTGCGAGGATATCGCCGATTACCTGGTCAGCATCGGCGCGCTGGAGGATACCCGCGAGTTCCTGCGCCTGTGCAACGATGTGGACCGGTTCGTGGGCAGCTCCTACGCGCTGCGCGACGCCCAGAACGCGGGCACGCTGTCCGGGCGCAAGTACGCGCTGGAGGGCTACCTGGCGCCGGATACCTATCGGGTGTTCACCTCCGCCACGGCGGAGAGCATCATCCGCACGCTGCTGAACCAGCACAACAAGGTGATCGACGACGTGTTCTACGCCAACAACGCCCGGTACTACACCGACGAGGAGGGCGGCTTCCACGAGATGGAGAGCTATGACACCGGCCTGAGCATGGACCAGACGGTGATCCTGGCCTCGATGATCGAAAAGGAGGCCGGCAACCGGGAGGATTACGCCCGGGTCTCCGCGGTGTTCCACAACCGGCTGCGCCTGGGCATGAAGCTGGAGAGCGATCCCACCGTCACCTATCTCACCGGCATCCACAAGCTGGCGCTCACGGAGGCGGATACCGCCCAGGAGAACGGCTTCAACACCTACTATGTGCCCGCGCTGCCCATCGGCCCCATCTGCAACCCCTCCGTGGCGGCGATGGAGGCGGCACAGTCGCCGGACATGGACTACATCAACCAGGGTTACCTGTACTTCTGCGCCACCGAGCCCACCAGCGGCCAGCTGGTCTTCGCCATCACGGCCGAGGAGCACGCGGCCAACGTGGCCATGTACCGCCCGCTGTGGGAGGAGTACGACCGCCAGCAGGAGATCGAGGCGCAGATCCAACGGTAACCGTTCAGGAATCGACAAAAACCGAATAGAATGTAGGGCAGACTTCCGAACGCAAGGAGGATTGCCCTATGTTTTTGCCCGAATTGCTGCTGTGGCTGTCCCGGGGCGGGCTGATGCTGCTTTTGCACCTGAGCGCGAAGTCTTCCTTTCCCAAGCCCCTGGACCGGGAAGAGGAGCAGGCGCTGATCCGGCGCATGTTCGATGGCGACCCGGAGGCGCAGCATGGCCTGATCGAGCATAACCTGCGCCTGGTGGCCCACATCGCCAAGAAGTACGCCCAGCCTGGGGTGGACCAGGACGACCTGATCTCCGTGGGCGCGCTGGGGCTGATCAAGGCGGTGCAGACCTTCAGGCCCGAGGCGGGAAGGCTGACGGCCTATGCCTCGCGCTGCATCGAAAACGAGATACTGATGTATTTCAGGGCCAGCCGCAAGAACCGCAACGTGGTGCTGATGGGGGAGAGCCTGGGCCCGGACAAGGACGGCAACGAGACCCCGCTGGACAAGCTGCTGGGCACCGAGCCGGACCTGGTGAGCCGCGAGGCCGAGACGGCGATACTCTCCCGCCAGGTGAAGCGGCTGATGGGCAAGGCCCTGGACGACCGGGAGCGGGAGGTGCTGTGCCTGCGCTACGGCCTGTCCGACGGCGAGCCCTGGCCCCAGCACCGGGTGGCGGCGCGGCTGGGCATTTCCCGCAGCTACGTTTCGCGCATCGAAAAGCGCGCGCTGGAAAAGCTCCGGCGCGCGCTCGAGGGCGGGAAAACGTGATTTGGCTTGAACCGGTCAGCCCTGGCCGTTCAGCAGCTCGCACAGCCGCGCGCATTCCATCTGGACCACGCGCGCATGGGCCAGTGGCGCCAGGCCGCTGTCGGCCAGCGCCGCGTCCTGAAGGGCGATGGCCGCCTGGAAGGACGTCTGCGCGTCGCGGACCGCGTCGCCGGCCTGGTACACGCTGTTTTCCATCTCGACAAGGAGGGCCGTCTGCGTGTCGACGGAGGCGGCGGCCCACTGGTCGTACAGCGCGGAAAGGGCCGCGTCCCAATCGGTCATCAGCGCGATCAGCGCGGAGGGGTCGTCCGCGCCGGCCTTCGTCCACTCGTATTCCCGGTTCATCAGCGGCGCGTGGACGGCGCAGCCGGTCACGAACTCCGTGCCGGCGTTGATCGACCACTGCACGCAGAAGGGCTCGCCGCTGTCGCCGGTGGATTGGGGCTGGAAATCCTCGCTGGGGGTGGCGGGCATGTCGCCGGACAGGAATTCGCACATCGCGCCGGCATAGTTTTTCAGCATCAGGCACTGCTGCTTTTCCGGCACGGCGGGCTCGCCGTACACGGCGTACAGCGCGGCGTACTGGGACTGGAAGCATTCGATCCAGCCATCGCGGGCCGCCTCGACGGCCTCGCGCTGGGCGGCGGAGGCCTCGGCCCAGGCGTCGAAGCGGGCCTGGATCTCCGTGAGCCAAAGCTCGGACGCCTTGAAATAGCCGGCGGCCTCGCCCTGAGCGGTCAGGCTGTATTCCTGCTCCAGCAGGGCCAGGTGATCGGCGCAGCTGTCCCGGTACAGTATGTCCCCCAACACCGTGGTGCGGCAGTGGGCCGGCGCGCCGTATTGGGCCACCGCCTCCGGCTCGTAATCGCCGGGATAGGGCTGGTAGTAGTCCTCGCCGTACTTCTCCTGGTCCATGCGCACGCGGTCCTCGTCCAGCGCCAGCATCAGCGCGTCGTCGGCCACGCCGGTCTCCTCAAGGCCCTTGGAGGCCTGGTAATCCTTTACCGCCTGTTCGGTGCGGGGGCCGAAGGAGCCGTCGGGCTTGTCGTTCAGCAAGCCGGTCTGCTGCAGCAGCCACTGCAGATAGCGCACCTCCTCGCCGTGGTCGCCGCGCCTGACCTCGGAAAGCGCCGAGGCGGGCAGCAGGCACAGCGCCAGCACGAGCAGCAAAGCGATCTTTTTCAATCCAAACACCCCATTTGACATCGATTATGGCGGCGATATGCCGATGCGCATACACAACCAACTATATTATATTGATTTTTGCCGCCATTGACAAGCCCCAAAGCGCGGAAGACATTGTTTATTATTTCCGAAGGAAATGGTTGCATAATCCAAACAAAACGTGTATAATATAAATGCATAATAGGCACAAAGGGGGGTTCCCTATGAAGCTGATCATCGCCATCGTTCAGGATGAAGACGCCTCCAGGCTGATCAACAACCTGATGACGGAGGGTTATCGCGTCACGAAGCTGGCCACCACGGGCGGCTTCCTGCGCGCGGGCAATACCACCCTGCTGGTGGGCGTGGAGGACGACAAGCTGGATAACGCCATGGGCGTGATCGAGAAGGTCTGCAAGAGCCGCAAGCAGGTGGCCACGACGCCCTCGCCGATCTCCGGCACCACGGGCGTGTACGTGCCCTATCCGGTGGAGGTCACCGTGGGCGGCGCGACCATTTTCGTGCTGGACGTGGAGCAGTTCAGGAAGATCTGAGGTTTATCTTGAAGCTATCCGAGTTTGCGGGTTACGGCGATAAAATGGAACAGCTGATGCGTTCGGTTCAAGCCGGGCGCATTGTTCATGCCCTTCTTTTCGCGGGCCCCCACGGCTCCGGCAAGCGCACGGTGGCGCGGCTGTTCGCCCAGGCGATGGTGTGCTCGGGCGCGGAAAAGCCCTGCGGCGTGTGCCCGGCCTGCAAGCGGTTCCTGGCGGGCTCGCACCCGGACGTGAAGCTGCTGAGGCCGGAGAAGAAGAGCATCGGCGTGGACGAGGTGCGCGATCTGATCGACGCCCTGGCCCTGCGGCCCTACGAGGGCGGGAAGCACATCGTGCTGATCGAGCAGGCCGACCGCATGACGCCCAGCGCCCAGAACGCGCTGCTCAAGACGCTGGAGAGCCCGGCGGGTGAGACCATGTTCTTCCTGATCACCGACGCGCCCGGCGGCTTGCTGCCCACGATACTGTCCCGCTGCCAGACGGTGCGCTTCGGGGACCTCAGCGTGGAGGACTGCGCCGCGGTGCTGGTGCGCCGGGGCCTGCCGCCGGAGCGCGCGGCGATGCTGGCCGGCGCGGCCCAGGGCTCGGTGGGCCGGGCGCTGGAGATCGACAGGGACGAGGAATGGTTCGCCCTGCGGGAAAAGGTGCTGCGTTCCATCGAGGGGCTGGACAGGCCTGCGGGCGTGGCCGCCGCGGCGGTGCCGCTGGAGGACATGAAGGGCAGCGAGGGCGATATCCTGGATATCATGGAGCTTTGGGCCAGGGACCTGATGGCCGTGCAGAGCGGCTGCGCGCCCTATCAGGCCGGCGAGGCGCAGCGGCTGTCCCGCTGCCGCGTGGAGGGCAGGGCGCTGCTGCGCGGCGTGGTGCAGGTCCGCAGACAGCTGGAAAGCAACGTCGCCTGGGCCAACGCGCTGGAAAATATGTACTTTAAACTGACACAGGCCGGAAACGGCGGGAGGACGGTACTTTCATGGCAACGGTAATCGGCGTCCGCTTCAAGAAGGCGGGCAAGGTGTATTATTTCGATCCGGACGGCATCTGGCCGCGCCCGGGCGACAATGTGATCGTGGAAACCGCGCGGGGCGTGGAATTCGGCGAGGTGGTCACGGGCAGCCGCACGGTGAACGACGCCCAGATCATCAGCCCCCTGAAGAAGGTGATCCGCGTCGCCAATGAAGAGGACATCCGCCGCGCGGAGAGCAACGAGCAGCGTGAGCGCGAGGCCTTCACCATCTGCCAGGAGCGCATCGCCCGGCACAAGCTGGACATGAAGCTGGTCAGCGTGGAATACACCTTCGACAACAACAAGATCATATTCTACTTTACCGCCAACGGGCGCGTGGACTTCCGCGACCTGGTGAAGGACCTGGCCTCGGTGTTCAAGATCCGCATCGAGCTTCGGCAGATCGGTGTTCGCGACGAGGCCAAGATGCTGGGCGGCCTGGGCTCCTGCGGCAGGCAGATTTGCTGCGGCGCGTTCCTGGGCGACTTCCAGCCCGTGTCCATCAAGATGGCCAAGGAGCAGAACCTTTCCCTGAACCCCACCAAGATCTCCGGCCAGTGCGGGCGGCTGATGTGCTGCCTGAAGTACGAGCAGGACAATTACGAGCAGGTGCTCAAGCGCGTGCCCCGGGTGGGCAAGGACATCGTCACCCCGGACGGCGTGGGCGTGATCACCGAGATCAACTGCATCAAGGAGACGATCAAGGTGCGCATCCGCGTGGACGACGACAGCTTTGACGTGCGGGAGTACGCCATCGACGACGTGCGCCGCCCCGGCCCGGACGATGCCGCCGCCATCCGCGAGCAGCCGAAGCAGGACCGTCGGCCCCGCCGCGGGCGTCTCCAGCCGGAGGCCGCCGCCCAGGAGGAGGCGGAGGGCGAGGAGGAGCCGAAGAAGAAGCGCTATCCCCACCAGAAGGCTCCCAAGAACCTGAGCACCGACCAGTTCCTGGAAAAGATGAAGGAGGACGGCGCCGCCGCCTCCGGCGCGCAGGCCCCCGCCAGGGAGCACCGCCGCCGCCGCGGTCGCGGGGGAAAAACCGCCGGTGAGGGACAGGAATCCGCCGGTGAAGCGACGCAGAAGAGTGAAGCTCCCGCCAGGCAGGAGGCTCCTGCCGCCGAAGCGCCGGCAAGCGCCGAAAAGTCACAGGAAAATTAAAATATATGGCGGAAAATCTGCCGAAAGGGCTGTACAAAATTGCTCCACTGTGTTATAATATTTTCAGCCCCGATTAGAGCGCTTCGTAACCGTATCCCTCCGGTGGAACCCTACCGATGACAGGAATCGGCCAACAGAGACTATACATCGCATGGGCATACAAATTAGGAGGGTTTATTTCATGTTCGAAGACAAGACTTTGGTGTGCCGTGAGTGCGGCAATGAGTTCGTTTTCACCGCTTCCGAGCAGCAGTTCTATGCCGACAAGGGCTTCCAGAATGAGCCCGGCCGCTGCAAGGCTTGCCGTGACAAGCGCAAGGCCGCCAACGGTGGTTTCAACCGCAGCGATCGCCCGATGTATGATGTGGTTTGTGCCGAGTGCGGCCAGCCCACCCAGGTTCCCTTCCAGCCCCGCGGAGATCGCCCGGTGTACTGCCGTGCTTGCTTCGAAAAGCAGCGTATGGAGAGCAACCGCTGGTAATTCATCGCGAACGAAAAGCCCCTTCCGAAAGGAAGGGGTTTTTCGTTGGAATGACGGTGGCGGCACGGAGGCCGCCGCTGCGGCTTCGGCTTACAGCTTCCGCATCAGGCCCAGCGCCAGCACGCCGGGGCCGACGTGGCAGGCGATGCTGATGGGCAGGGGATCGCCGGTGACCTCGAACTCAGGGAAGCGCTGCTGCACCTGGGCGTTCCACACGCGGCCCACGTCCGCGTCGCCGGTATAGGCGGTGCGCAGGATCATGGGGATGCCGGCAAAGCGGGTCTCCAGGTCCGCCCGGATGGCCTCCACCATGGTGTGCTGGGCGGCGTGCAGGCCGCGCACCTTCTTATAGGTATCCAGCTTGCCGCCCTGGATCTGCAGCACCGGCTTGATGTTCAGCACCGTGCCGATGGCGGCCACCGAGGGGGTGATGCGCCCGCCCCGCTTCAGGTACTTCAGGTTGTCCACGGTCAGGTAGATGCTGGCGTCCAGCGCGGTGTCCAGCAGCCTTTGCAGCACCTCCTCGGCGGAAAGGCCCTCGCCGACCCACTTCAGCGCGTCGTACACCGATTGCTTCTGGCTGATGGAGATGCGGCGGTTGTCCGCCACCAGCACTCGGCCGTCATAGTCGTCCGCGAACAGCCGCGCGCTCTGGCAGCTGCTGCTCAGCGCGCTGGACATGGGGATGTAGATGACCTTTTCGTATTCCTGCAGCGCCCTGTCCCAGCAGGCGGTCACGTCCTCCGGCGAGGGCTGGGAGGTGGCCACGCTGGCCCCGCCCGCCAGGCACTCGAAGAACTCCATGTAGCTCATGTTCACGTTTTCCACGTAGTTCCTGCCGTTGACCGTGAAGGGCATGGGCATGAGCGTCACGCCGCACTGGCGCGCCTCCTGCTCGGTCATGCCGGAATTGGTGTCGGTGATGATGCCGATTTTCTGCATACAGTATCCCTCACATGGATCGATCACTTTACTTCAACAATTTTAGCTCTGTATTGTGTCAAGTCGGCGCATTTTGCCATAGCATTGCGTAAAATATGGCGGGATGCGCCTTTCACGCGCGGACCCACACCCGCATCTCGCCGACGCCCCGGTTGGCCCAGGCATAGTAGGGGATCCAGCGCAGCCTGACGGGCCTCGTCTCCGGCGCGTCGCCGAAGCGATAGGGCGCGTCGTCGGGATCGCCGTCCGGCTCCCGGAAGCCGCCGGTGGTCAGCGTCACGACGCCGCCCAGGGTATCCGGCTCGTAGACCGCGTCGATCCCGGCATGCGTGTCGGTGAGCACGCAGTGCAGCGCGCCGCCGTTGTCGGCCTCCTCCAGACAGTACACCACCGGCCCGCGCTGCAGCGCCACGCGGCCGGCGTCCTCGCGGATGCGGCTGTGGGCCCGAACGTACCGGGCCGGCATCTCCAGCGCCAGCGAAAGCGCGTCGCCCGCCCGCCACGCCCGGCGCACGGTGGCGTAGCCGTCCTTCACCTCGGGCTCCAGCGCCTTGCCGTTCAGCGCCAGCGTCCAGCCCGGGCACCACCCGGGGATGCGCAGCGCGACGGCGGCGGGCGCGTCGCCGGCCTCCGTGACGCGCAGGCGGATATCCCCCTGCCAGGGATAGTTCGTCTCCATCTTCAGCTTCAAGGCCCCGCCGTCGATCTCGCCGCCGACGTACAGGTTCACATACAGCGTGTCGCCGCTCCGGGTGGCCACATAGTCCTCCAGCGAGGCCAGCAGCCGGATCAGGTTCGGCGGGCAGCAGGCGCAGCCGAACCACTTCTGGCGCTCGGGCCGCACATGGCGCTTGTGGGCGTCCTTTTCGCAGGCCTCGGGCACCACCTCCAGCGGGTTCACGTAGAAGAAGCGCTTGCCGTCCAGCTGCATGCCGCTGATCACGCCGTTGTACAGCGCCCGCTCCATCACGTCGGCGTATTCGGCCCTCGGCTCCAGCTGCAGCATGCGCCGGGCGAAGAACACCAGCCCGATGGCGGCGCAGGTCTCGCCGTACACGGTGTCGTTGGGCAGGTCGTAGTCGAAGGTGAAGGCCTCGCCGTATTCCGAGGAGCCCACCGCGCCGGTGACATACATCCTGCGTCGCACGGTGCTTTCCCACAGGGTCCGGCAGGCGCGGGCCAGGCTCCCGTCGCCGGTGACCCGGGCCACGTCGGCCATGCCGGAGTACAGGTACATCGCCCGCACCGCGTGGCCCTCGGCGTCCTTCTGGTCCCGCACCGGCCTGCCCGCCTGGTAATACTGGTAGCGGAAGGGGCTGTTTTTCCAGTAGAAGCCGTTGCCGTTGCGCGCGTCCTCCTCCTCGAAGAACAGCGGGCTTTTACCCCGCTCGTTGACGAAGTATTCCGCCAGCTTCAGGTGCATGGGGTCACCGGTGACCTCGTACAGCCGCATCAGCGCCATCTCCGCCACCGGGTGGCCGGGATAGCCGCGCAGCTTGCCTTCCTCCGGGCCGATCACGCTGTCGATGTGCTTCACGAAGCGGATGGCCGCGTCCAGCAGCGCGCGCTTGCCGGTGACGCGGTAATAGGCCACGGCGGCCTCGATCATGTGCCCGGCCACGTACAGCTCGTGGTGGTCCTTCAGGTTGGTCCAGCGCCTGTCCAGGCCGTTGATGATGTAATAGGTGTCCAGGTAGCCGTCGGGCTGCTGGGCGGCTGTGATCTCTTCGATCGCGCCGTCGGCCACGGCCTCCAGCGCCGGGTCGGGCTTCCAGCGCAGGCTGTAGGCCACGCCCTCCAGCCACTTGTACACGTCACTGTCCTGGAACACGAAGCCGCCGAATTCGCCCTGTTCCTTTCCCGCGGCGATGCGGAAGTTGCGCATGCAGCGGCTGGGCTCGGCGTCGGCGTCCAGTTGGTCGTTCAGGGCCTTCCACTGGTAGGGGATGCCCTCCCGGGTCACGGTTTCCCGGAAGCGGCCCCAGAAGGGATCGTCCAGCGCGACGCGGGCAACGGTGCTTTCGTTCATGACGGCATGTCCTCCTTGATGATGATGGGCTCAACGCGGCCAGCGCTCCGGCGAATCCGGACAGCGCTGGCCGCGCTTTGACGCGCGGTAGGCCACATAGCAGCCGCACAGGCCGCAGGTGCCCTCCGACAGGTGCGGGCAGGCCCCGCAGGCGGCCAGGCGGGCGCCGTAGACGGCCCCGTCGGCGCGCTGCTCTTCGGGGATGGCGTCGATCCATTCGCCCAGCAGCGCGTCCAGCGCCGCGCCCTCCGGTCTGTCGTGCCGGGGGCAGCGGGGGCAGGGGATGGGGCTCATTTCACGGTGATCGCCGCGACGCCGCAGGGCGGCAGCGTGAAGGCCAGCCCGCCGTCCTCCGCGCGGATGCCCTCGAAGGGCACGGCCTTCAGCGGGGCGTCGCCAAAGTCGTTGTAGGCGTCGGGCGCGCCGGCCAGCAGGCGGCCGGAGATCTCGCCGGAGTGGGGGACCCTGACGGTCACGTCCGCAGCCTCGTCCATGGCGCAGTTGGCCACGGTCAGCGTGACCGCGCCGTCCTTTGTCGAGGCGGAGGCGGACACGCGGTCCACGCGCCACTTGCCCTCGCCGATGCGGTCGGTCTCCACGAAGCAGTCCGCGGCCCGGGCGTCCTGGTGGTCCTTGTACAGGTCGAACACGTGCCAGGTGGGGGTCAGCACCATGCGGTCGCCGTCGGTCAGCACCACCGATTGCAGCACGTTCACCGTCTGGGCCAGGTTGGCCATCACCACGCGGTCGCAGTGGCGGTTGAATATGTTCAGCGTGATCGCGGCCACCAGGGCGTCGCGCATGGCGTTCTGCTGGTACAGGAAGCCGGGGTTGGTGCCGTCCTCCACCTGGTGCCAGGTGCCCCACTCGTCCACGATCAGGCCCACCCGCTTTTCGGGATCGAAGCGGTCCATGATCTGGCCGTGGCGGGTGATCAGCTCGTCCATATAGGCGGCGTGCTGCAGCAGCTCGTAGTATTCACCCTTATCGAAGCGCAGCGCCCTGCCCTTGTGGTTCCAGTCCGGCCCGGTCAGGCTGTAGTGGTGCAGCGTCAGCGCGTCCATGAAGCGGCCCGCCCGCTCCATCAGCACCTCGGTCCAGCGGTAGTCGCCCTCGCCGGGGCCGCAGGCGATGCGGTACAGCCTGCTGCCGGGATAGTCGCGGCAGTAGGTCTGGTAGCGCCGGTATTCGTCGGCATAGTATTCGGGGCGCATGTTGCCGCCGCAGCCCCAGCTCTCGTTGCCCACGCCGAAGTATTTCACGTTCCAGGGCTCCTTGCGGCCGTTGGCCCAGCGCTGGCGTACCACGGTGGAATCGCCGGGGCTGTTCAGGTATTCCACCCACTCGGCCATCTCCCGCACGGTGCCGGAGCCCACGTTGGCGTTGATGTAGGGCGCGCAGCCCAGCTGGCGGCACAGCTCCAGGAACTCGTGGGTGCCGAAGCTGTTGTCCTCCACCACGTGGCCCCAGTTGGTGTTCACCATGCGGCGGCGCTGGTCCCTGGGGCCGATGCCGTCCTGCCAGTGGTATTCGTCGGCGAAGCATCCGCCCGGCCAGCGCAGCACGGGGATGCGGATGGCCTTCAGCGCCTCCACCACGTCGGCGCGCATGCCGTTCACGTTGGGGATGGGGGAGTCCTCGCCCACGTAGATGCCGCCGTAGATACAGCGGCCCAGGTGTTCGGAGAAATGGCCGTAGATGTTCCTGTTGATGGTACCGACGCTGCGGTCGGGGTTGACGGTGATCCGGTTCATCGCGATACCTCCCTGCTTTTCCCATGAAATGGGTGACATTTCCAGTATACACCCATTCCTTTGCCCCTGTAAAGACGGTGTTTCCGGTGAAAAGCAAATATTATCAAGAAGTGTAAAATATGTGCCCAAAGCTGGACAATGTTCGCCTTTTATGGTACAATGGCACATGGTTGATTTACCACAGTATGCAACTAAAGGAGGAAACCCCAATGAAGAAGCTGCTTTGCGTTCTGCTGGCCGCCCTGATGGCCATGTCCATGGCCGTCGTCGCGTTCGCCGAGGAAGCGACCGCCGAGGACTTCCACATCGCCATCGTCACCGGTTCCGTGTCCCAGTCTGAGGACGACCGCCGCGGCGCCGAGGCCTTCCAGGCCATGTACGGTGAGGACATGGTCCAGCTGGCCATCTATCCCGACAACTTCATGGACGAGACCGAGACCACCATCCAGACCATCGTGAACTTCACCGATGATCCGCTGATGAAGGCCATCATCGTGAACCAGGCCATCCCGGGCACCGCGGAAGCCTTCCGTCAGGTCAAGGAGCGCCGCCCCGACATCCTGTGCATCGCCGGCGAGGCCCATGAGGACCTGCCCGTGATCGGCGAGGCCGCCGACCTGGTCTGCAACAACGACTTCGTCGCCCGCGGCTATCTGATGATCCACACCGCCCACGAGCTGGGCTGCGACACCTTCGTGCACATCTCCTTCCCCCGCCACATGAGCTACGAGACCATGTCCCGCCGCGTGGCCGTCATGCAGGAGACCTGCAAGGACCTGGGCATGAACTTCGTGCTGGAGACCGCTCCCGACCCGACCAGCGACGTCGGCGTGTCCGGCGCCCAGCAGTACATCCTGGAGCATGCTCCGGAATGGATCGAGAAGTATGGCCAGAACAGCGCCTACTTCTGCACCAACGACGCCCACACCGAGCCGCTGCTCAAGCAGCTGCTGGCCTACGGCGGCTACTTCATCGAGGCCGACCTGCCCTCCCCGCTGATGGGCTATCCGGGCGCCCTGGGCATCGACCTGACCGACGCCAACGGCGACTTCGAGAAGATCCTGGCCGCGGTTGAGGCCGC
>CACYWI010000020.1 GCA_902778045.1 uncultured Eubacteriales bacterium | reverse complement strand
CGAAGTGCAGAACATGAAGATGGTCGAGGCCGCCAAGTAAGCGACTCTCCAATCAAGTCATTTAAAGTCCCCGGCCGCCCCCTCCCCCCAAGGGAGGGAGCGGCTTTGGGACTATTCAGCAGGATTCCACCGTTTGGGCGATTTGTGATTCGCAGGGGAGTCCGTAGGGGCGGCGTTGCGCCGCCCGCCGGAAACCGACCCATTGTTTTGGGCGGGCGGCGCAACGCCGCCCCTACAAAAACACACGTTATTCCCGGCAAATTGCACACGACGCGGGATCCGCAATATCAAAAACAAACTTGGAGAGGGGCAACGACCGTGTGGAAATTCATCGTCCGGCGCACAGCGCTGGCACTTGTCATCATATTCTTCGGCGCGTTCATCATCTATGGCGTGATGCGCTGCCTGCCTACCAGCTTTGTGGAGAGTATGGCCCGGCAGAGGGCCGCGGCGTCCTCCTCCATCGGCGGCAAGAGCTACCAGGAGTGGCTGGCGGAGCTGAATGAAGCCTATCACATGAACGACGACGTGATCACAGGTTATTTCAACTGGCTGGGCGGCGTCCTGAAGGGCGACTTCGGCGTCAGCTGGAAGTACGGCATCCCGGTCACGGAGAAGTTCGGCCAGGTCATCTGGTATTCGGTGGTGCTGAACATCATCACGCTGGTGCTGGAGGTGCTGATCTGCATTCCGCTGGGCATCCAGGCGGCGCGGCACCAGTACAGCGGCTTTGACTACGGCATCACCGTGTTCGCCATGCTGTGCATATCGCTGCCCACCTTCTTCCTGGCGACGGTGCTGAAGTTTGGCTTCTCGGTCAAGCTGGGGTGGTTCGACCTGTACGGCATCGTGGGCCGGTATCACGAGCAGCTGTCCGCTTCCGGCAAGATCTGGGACATGGTGCACCACATGGTGCTGCCCGTGTTGACGCTGACGATGCTCAGCGTGGGCGGCCTGACGCGCTATACCCGCACCAACATGCTGGAGGTGCTGAACGCCGATTATATCCGCACGGCCCGGGCCAAGGGCCTTTCCGAGCGGGTGGTCATCAACCGCCACGCCTTCCGCAACACGCTGATCCCGCTGGTCAGCTACATGAGCTATCTGGTGCCCAGCCTGTTCTCCGGCTCCATGATCACCGAGACGCTGTACCAGATCCCGGGCATCGGCTATATCTCCTACGACGCCATGGTGGCGGGCGACCTGCCGTTCACGATGTTCTATTCGGTATTCCTGCTGGCGCTGACCCAGGCCAGCCTGATGCTGGCGGACATCATGTACGCGGTGGTCGATCCCCGGGTGCGCGTGAACTGACGCGGAAGGAGGCGATCTGAGATGAGCGAAAACAACAGCATCAACAACAATGAACAGCTCGCTCTGGACGACGGCCGCCGCGTTAAGGTGCTGTCCCCGGGCATGATGGTCTTCAAGCGGTTCATCCGTAACAAGCTGGCCATCGCAGGCATTATCATACTGGCATTCATGTTCGCGTTCTCCTTCCTGGGCGGCCTGATCTCGCCCTACCGGCAGGACCAGGTGTTCTACAAGATCGACAGCGCCAACAAGGAATTCGCCAGCGCCGTGGTGAACACGGAGTACCGCTTCCTGACCAGGGACGGCTCGCAGCTGTCCACGCTGGTGCGCGCCAACTTCAGCCGCGTGGTCAAGGACGCGGGGGACGAGGGCGTGTCGTTCGAGGCCGACGGCGCGGCATGGAGCGTGCAGCGCCTGGCTGAGGGCTTCTTCGGCATCGGAACCGCGAAGCAGCTGGGCACCGTCACGCTGCTGGGCAAGATCGCGGATGTGAAGGCAGACCCCGGCGAGGAGATCTCCGACGCCGTGAAGGACGCCGCGCTGAAGGCGGCCAAGTCCGGCGTGGACAGCTTTGAGGTGGACGGACAGAGCTACATGCTGACCAAGGGCAAGGCCAAGAGCTATACCCTGGGCACCGTCAGCGAGGCGGCCCTGGCCAGCCTGCTGAATTACGATGTGCACGACAGCGCCGACACCGCCACCGTCGCCGCCTATGCCTTCCGCCGCGCGGCCGAGCTGGCCCTGCGCAACGGCGAAAAGCGCTTCGAGGCCGACGGCGCGGCCTACACGCTGGATGCTGCCGACGAGGACAGCGGTGTGATCTATCGCGAGGGCGAGGACGCGCCCATCGCCACCGTCAGCAACGTGATCGTCAATCCGGTGACCGCCGGCAGCTTCCTGGCGATGGATTACAAGGCCGCCGTAGCCAAGGCCATCGACGAGAAGCAGACCGCCTTCGAATATGTCAACGCCGAGGGCGAAACCGAAAAGCACACCATCCGCATGCGCGGCAACAACTATATCGTGTACACCGAGCAGCAGACCTACCTGATCGACATGTACGCGGCGCCCAGCCTGTCCCACCCGCTGGGTACCGACGACCACGGCATGGACGTGCTGACCCGCCTGATGTACGGCGGCCGCATCTCCCTGATGGTCGGCTTCGTTGTCATGCTGTTGGAGAACCTGATCGGAATCATCATCGGCGGCGTGTCCGGCTACTTCGGCGGCTGGGTGGATACCCTGCTGATGCGATTCGTGGATCTGTTCAACTCGATCCCGTACTACCCGATGATGATCATCGCCGGCGCCATCATGGATGCCTTCGAGGTGCCCCCCTACACGCGCATATTCCTGCTGATGGCCATCATGGGCATCATGGGCTGGACGGGCGTGGCCCGCGTGGTGCGCGGCCAGATACTGTCCCTCAGAGAGCAGGACTTCATGGTGGCCACCGAGGCCACCGGCATACGGGTCAGCCGGCGCATATTCAAGCACCTGGTGCCCAACGTGATGCCGCTTTTGATCGTGCAGGCCACCATGGGCCTGGGCGGCATCATACTGACGGAGGCGACGCTGAGCTTCCTGGGCCTGGGCATCAAGTACCCGCTGGCGTCCTGGGGCTCCATCATCAACGCGGCCAGCAATATCTACGTGATGACCAACTTCTGGTACATCTGGATTCCGGCCGGCGTGCTGATCGTGCTGACGGTGTTGGGCTTCAACTTCGTCGGCGACGGCCTGCGCGATGCCTTTGATCCGAAGATGAAGCGCTGATGGGAGGGCAGGAGCATGAGCAAGAAGAGCAATGAAACCAGTTATATCTCCGCCAAGGAATCCCGACGGATCAGCCGCGAGAACCAGAAGATCACCCGCAAGCTGGACAAGCGACTCTCCCGCAAGCATGTGCCTGAGAGCGAGTACCTGACGCAGATGAAGGACCACGGCAACGTGGTGGAGTTCGACAACCTGCACACCTACTTCTTCACCGATGTGGGCACGGTCAAGGCCGTGGACGGCGTGACCTTCGAGGTGCCCGTGGGCAAGACCGTGGGCATCGTGGGCGAATCCGGCTGCGGCAAGTCAGTGACCAGCCTGAGCCTCATGCAGCTGGTGCAGCGCCCCAACGGCCAGATCGTCGATGGTGCGATCCGCCTGAACCTGGGCGATAAGGCCTACGACGTGGCCAAGATGCCCATCGAGGCCATGCAGAAGGTGCGCGGCAACATCGTCTCCATGATCTTCCAGGAGCCGATGACCTCCCTGAACCCGGTGTTCCGCATCGGCTTCCAGCTGGACGAGGTCATATCGCTGCACAACCCCCACATGAGCAAGGAGGACGTGAAGGCCCGCTCCATCGAGAGCATCAAGATGGTGGGCATCGCCGACGCCGAGGGCATCTACGAGCGCTATCCTCACGAGCTGTCCGGCGGCATGCGCCAGCGCATCGTCATCGCCATGGCGCTGGCCTGCAACCCCCGCCTGATCATCGCGGACGAGCCCACCACGGCCCTGGATGTCACCATACAGGCCCAGATCCTGGAACTGCTCAGGAACCTGAAGAACGAGATCAACGCCTCCATCATGCTGATCACCCACGACCTGGGCGTCATCGCCGAGATGGCGGACTACGTGGTGGTCATGTACGCCGGCCGCGTGGTGGAAAAGGGCCTGGCCCAGGAGGTGTTCCTGGATCCCCGCCACCCCTACACCATCGGCCTGATGGAATCCAAGCCCGTGATCAACAAGACGGTGGACCGGCTGTACTCCATCCCCGGCGCGGTGCCGAACCCGGTGAACATGCCGGATTACTGCTACTTCCGCGACCGCTGCGAAAAGTGCGTGGAGCGCTGCCAGGGCAAGTACCCGCCGGAGATCCACGTATCCGATACCCACATCGTCAGCTGCTGGCGGTACTTTGACGAAGGAGGTGCGAAGTAAGCCATGAGTTCCACCTATGAAAACGTGGTGGAGGTGCGCAACCTCTGCAAGTACTTCCCGATTCGCGCCGGCTTGTTTGGCCGCGTGGTGGGCCAGGTGCACGCGGTGGAGAACGTGTCGTTCTCCATCAAGCGGGGCACCACCATGGGCCTGGTGGGCGAATCCGGCTGCGGCAAGACCACCGTGGGCAAGACGCTGTTGAACCTGACGCCCAAGACCAGCGGCGAGGTGGTGTTCAACGGCAATACCCACCTGGACCAGCTGAGGGGCAAGACCCTGCGGGACTTCCGCCCGAAGATCCAGCTGATCTTCCAGGATCCCTATTCCAGCCTGTCGCCCCGCCTGCCCGTGGGTGAGATCATCGGCGAGGCCGTGCGCGAGCATCACCTGGTGCCTGACAATGAGTTCGACGCCTATGTCTCCCGCATCATGAAGGCCTGCGGCCTGCACGACTATCAGAAGGATCGCTATCCCCACGAGTTTTCCGGCGGCCAGCGCCAGCGCATCTGCATCGCCCGCGCCATCGCCCTGAACCCGGATTTCATCGTGTGCGACGAGCCAGTCTCGGCGCTGGACGTGTCCATACAGGCCCAGATCATCAACCTGCTGGAGGACCTGCAGAAGGAATTCAACCTGACCTACCTGTTCATCAGCCACGACCTGTCGGTGGTGCAGCACATTTCCGATACGGTGGGCGTGATGTACCTGGGCAATATGGTGGAGTATGCCAGCAAGGAGGAGATCTTCGCCAATCCGCTGCATCCCTACACCAAGGCGCTGTTCTCCGCCATACCGATTCCCGATCCCACGGTGAAGATGAACCGCATCATCCTGGAGGGCAGCATACCGTCCCCGGCGAACCCGCCGTCGGGCTGCAAGTTCCATACCCGCTGCAGGGAGTGCCGCGGTGTGTGCAGCCAGAAGATCCCGCGCACCATGGACATGGGCAACGGGCATCGGGTGGCCTGCCACATCTACGACCCGGAGAGCGGCTATGGCGAGGCGTAAACGCGAAGCCAGCCTGCCCGAGGGCGACGACGGCAGGACCATCGTCAGCATGAACGTGGAGGGCATGCCCTGGTACGCGCCTGACAAGCCCGGCGTGGGGGATAAGGACGCCCCGCAGCGTCCGGCGACGCCCCTGACGCGGAAGGAGAGCCTGTTCTTCACCTGGGGCGCGCTGAAGGCCGCCCTGCTGGTGATCGGCGTGATGTGCGCGGGCATCGTGCTGTTCGTACTGTTTTGTCAGTTCGTGTGGTTTAAGTGATACGATGATTGAAAGGAATGGGCATCATGAAAGTAGCTATCGGAAACGACCACGGCGGCGTGGAACTGAAAAAGCATCTGGTCGAGTATCTGGAGAAGAACGGCCATGAGGTCGTGAACGTGGGCATCGACGAGGTCGTCAGCACCGACTATCCCATCTATGCCGAGCGCGTGGCGAAGAAGGTGCTGTCCGGCGAGTGCGAGCGGGGCATACTGATCTGCGGCACCGGCATCGGCATCTCCATCTCTGCCAACAAGATCCACGGTGTGCGCTGCGCGCTGTGCTCCGAGCCTGTCAGCGCGGCACTGGCCCGCCAGCACAACAATGCGAACATCGTGGCCATGGGCGCGCGTACGATCGGCCCGGTGATGGCCGAGGAGATCGTGAAGACCTTCCTGACCGAGGGCTTCGACGGCGGCCGTCATGCCCTGCGCGTGGAGAAGATCATGCAGCTGGACCGCGGCGAATCTCTGGAATAAACAACCCCGGTCATAACGACAGTGGGCGGCATTGCCGATGGTGCAATGCCGCCCACTGCGTGTCAGGTTTACCTTCGATGGGCATAGTCCCTTTTCAATATCGCGTACAGCTCCACATCCACATACTTGCCCTTGTTGTACAACCGCTGCCGCAGCGTGCCCTCGTGCACCATGCCGCACTTGCGCATCACCGCGCCGGAGGCGGGATTGGTGGTCTCGTGCTGGGCCTCGATGCGGTTCAGGTTCATGCTGCCGAAGCCGTGGGCGATCACCGCCTTCAGCGCCTCGGTCATGATGCCCCGATTCCAGTAGTCCCTGGACAGGGAATAGCCCACCTCGGCGGCGGAATTGTCGCTCTGGATCCACATGAAGCCGATGGTGCCGATGATCTCGCCGGTCTGGGTGTATTCGATGCCCCAGCTGGCGGGCTCGTGGTTGCGATAGCGGCGCAGCATGTAGCGCAGGTAGGCGCGGCTGTCGCCGATGGAGCGGTGGGCCTCCCACAGCACGTGGCGGGCGACCTCGACATCCCGGCTGTAGTGGTAGATGTCCGCGGCGTCGCGCATGGCCAGCCGCCGCAGCAGGAGCCTGGGCGTGGTCAGGTCGGGCATGTAGGTATAGCTGTCGGTATAGATCATGGGCGCGCCTTCTTATCCGTTGATGATCTTGTTCGCCAGCATCACGGCGCAGACGGTCTTGCTGTCGGGCACCTCGCCCCGGGCGATCATCTCCACCAGCTCCGCAAGCGGCATACGCACCACGTTCAGGAACTCGTCCTCGTCGGGGTGGCTGTCGCCGGTGGACAGATCCCGCGCCAGGTACAGCGAGATCAGCTCGTCGGTGAAGCCCGGCGTGGTCACGATGTCGGTCAGGTGCGTCCAGCTTCCCGCGGTCAGGCCGGTCTCCTCCTTCAGCTCGCGCTTCGCGGCGTCCAGCCGGTCCTCGCCCTTGTAGTCCAGCTTTCCGGCGGGCACCTCCAGCAGCACCCGATTGATGGGGGCGCGGAACTGCTTTACCAGCCACACGTTGCCCTCCGCGTCCACCGGCACCACCGCCGAAGCGCCCATGTGGCGGGCAATCTCCCGGGGCGCGGTCTTGCCGTTGGGCAGCCGGTTCGTCACGTGGTCGATGTGCAGGATCAGGCCGTCGAACACCCGCTTGGTGTCGATAGTGGTTTCCAGGATGTTGGCGTTTTCCTCAATAGCCATGGCGATTCCTCCTTGCGGCCAGCGCGGCCGCCTGACATTGACAAACCCGACGCGCACGCCGTCGGCGTGCGCGTCAGGGGGACGGGGCATCGGTTATTCCGCCGGTGCCTTGCAAGGAACCAGCACCCAGCTGATGGTGGGATTGCGATCCTTTGTGTACAGGTTGCGCACCACCAGGTCGAAGGAGGTGTCCGTCTTTTCGTTGACGGAGCACACGACGCCGATCTGGCTGGATTCCGTGGCGACCATGTAATTTCCGCGCTGCCGCGGGATCTCGATGGTGATGCTCTGGTTCTTGTTAACCGCCAGGCCTTCCACCTTCACCGCGCCGCTGACGCCGCTGCCACCGAAGCCGCGTTTTCTGAGCAGCCACACGCCGCCGACGGCAATCGCCAGGATCAACAGCGCCGCGATGGCGGACAGCAGCCATTTCGGCGGCTTGAAGCCCTTCAGGCCGGCACCAGCGCTTTTCCTGGCAGCGCGCTTTTCAGGGACGGCCTTGGAGGTGCTCGCCGCCTTCGTGGGCTTGCTGCCGCGATAATAGGCCCTGCCGCACTTGGGGCAGCGGAAGCTGTCCTGTCGCAGCAGGTGGCTGGGAATGGGTTCTCCACATGCCTTGCAATTCATGGCTTTGTATCCTTTCCGCTGTAATGGGGGATGATGCCCCTTATTACTATTATCACAACGGAAACGAACAATGTCAACGCCCGAAGGCGAGATGTTGAAAAGAAGTTACCTTTTGATCGAATGGATGCGCTATTTTCGTATAAACAGTATGCCCAGCGTGCCCTGGCCACAGTGGCTGGTGATGGAGCAGCCGGCGCGCACCTCCATGACCTCGTCGAAGGCCTTGCGGGCCAGCACAGCATCCCGGGTCAGCTCGAAATCCTCGCGGGACACGCCGGTGTGGGTGATGAATATGCGCTTGCCATCTACGGCGTCCGGGTTGCGCAGGCGATCGTCCACATATTGCTTCAGGCACCTTGAATAGGCCCCGCGGAATTTTTTGCCCACGATCATCTTGCCGCCCACGACCTCGATGCAGGGCTTCAGCTTCAGCAGGTTGGCCCCCAGCACCGATACCATCGAGCAGCGGCCGCCCTTGTACAGGTAATCCAACCGGTCCACGATGAAGGATGCGTCCACCTTGTCGATCAGGCCCTCCACATGGGTCAGGATCGCCTGCACGTCGTCGCAGCCGGCCTCCACCATGTCCACGGCCTCGCACACCAGCAGCGCGATGCCGGAGGAAAGGTTTCGGGAATCCACGCAGTACACCGGCAGCCCCTGCGCGGCGGCCACGGCGTTTTCGTGGCAGGAGGAGAAATCAGCGCTGATGTTGAAGTGGATCACCGCGTCGCATTCGGCAAGCAGCGCCTCGAAGCGCTTGCGGTAGGCCTCGGTGTTCACCGCGGCGGTCTTGGGCAGCTCGCCGCCCGCGTCCACGTGGCGGAAAATGTCGTCCGGCGCGATGTCCACGCCGTCGGTATAGTCCTTGCCACCCATGGATACGGTCAGCGGCAGCATCGTGATGTGGTGCTGCTCTATGTACGCCCTGCTCAGGTCGCAGGTGCTGTCGGCGGAAATTCGGATATTCATTAGGCGCCTCCGTGTATGATGCTATTCCAGGGCCAGCAGCCGAACCTGGTCCACGCCGTCTATGGCGTTCAGCTCGGCCACCATGTCGTCCACGGAGCGGCTCAGCTGGCTCAGGTCGATGGACAGCATGATGCTGGCCTTGCCGTGGATGGGCAGGCTCTGGGTGATGGTCAGTATATTGGCGTTGCATTCGGAAACCGTGCTCAGCACCCTGGACAGCATGCCCGCCCGGTGGTTCAGCTGCAGCATCAGCGAGGCCTTGCGCCCCACGGTCAGCTGGCTGGGCTCCAGCACCTTGTCCTTGTACTTATAGTAGGTGCTGCGGGAGATGCCCACCGCGTGCACCGCGTCGATCACCTGGGCGCACGCGCCGCTCTCCAGCAGACGCCGCGCCTCCACAACGCGGATGAAGTAATCCGGCAGCGCGGATTTTTCGACGATCAGGTATTCGTTCAACATAGCGCCAATCCCCTTTCAGCGGGCAATGTCGGCTTCCAAATGCTCCCAAATATATTATACCCAGCAGACGCGCGTCCGTCAATCCCGGACAGGATAAAGTTGAGCGGCGAAGCGCCGGGATCAAATCCGTTGCGCGATGCGATTGATTCTGCTATAATCTGCGTGACGGACGGACACATAAAATTGATTGAGGGAGGAAGCGCGATGGTCAGGCTCGTTCCTGTCACCGAGGACAACTGGATGGAGATCGCCGCCCTGGCTGTGCAGGAGCGGCAGAGGAGCTATGTCGCCCCGGCGATCGGCATATTGGCCAGGGGCTATGTGTACCGCGACTGCAACGCGAAAATTTACGTGTTTGACAATGAAGGCGCCATCGTCGGCGTTGCGCTGGTCCGTGAGTTCACGGAAGAGCCCCTGGGCTACGACCTGCAGCAGTTCATGGTGGACCGTCGCTACCAGAACCGGGGCTTCGGCACCCAGGCCCTCCGGCTCATACTGGACGCGCTGCGAAGGGAGAACCATTACGACCACGTGGAGCTGTGCGTGAAGAAGGAAGACGCGGAAGCGATCCGCCTGTATCAGAAGCTGGGCTTCGTCGATTCCGGCTTTGTGGACGAGGACCTGCCGGATTCACTGAACATGATATGCCGGTTGTCGGACGGGGAATGAGGTGGCTTGACGGCCTTTCCCCCTTTATTCTTAACATGGAATAAAGTATAATAGGACAGAGCATTTCTATAATAGGCTTGAAAGAGGGGGACCCCATGGCACATTATCTGATCAAGGAACTGTATACCCACATGCCCGCGGCGGACGTCATGCAGGTGAAGGTGAGCGGCTGGGTGCGCACGATGCGCGAATCCAAGAGCTTTGCCTTCGTGGAGCTGAACGACGGCACCTACTTCAGGAATCTGCAGATCATCCTGGAGGCGGACAAGCTGGATAACTATAAGGCGCTGACGAGCGCCATCGGCGTTGGTGCGGCCATCGAGGCCGAGGGCACGCTGGTGCTGACCCCCGAGAACAAGCAGCCCTTCGAGCTGAAGGCCGAAGCCTGCACCGTGGTGGGGGAGAGTCCCTCCGACTATCCGCTGCAGAAGAAGCGCCACACGCTGGAGTATCTGCGCACGATCCAGCACCTGCGGCCCCGGGCCAACCTGTTCCAGTGCGCCTTCCGGGTGCGCAGCGTGGCGGCCCAGGCCATCCACCGCTTCTTCCATGACAAGGGCTACCTGTACGTGCACACCCCGCTGATCACCGGCAGCGATTGCGAGGGCGCGGGCGAGATGTTCCGCGTCACCACGCTGGACCCGGACGCCCTGCCGCTGACCGACGAGGGCAAGACGGACTACAGCAAGGATTTCTTCGGCAAGCCCGTGTCGCTGACGGTGTCCGGCCAGCTGAACGCCGAGATCTTCGCCATGGCCTTCCGCAACGTGTACACCTTCGGGCCCACCTTCCGCGCCGAGGAATCCTATACCCCCCGCCACGCGGCGGAGTTCTGGATGATCGAGCCGGAGATCGCCTTTGCCGACCTGGCCATCGACATGGACCTGCAGGAGGAGATGGTGAAGTACATCATCGCCGCGGTGCTGGAGGAGTGCCCGGAGGAGATGGCCTTCCTGAACAGCTTCGTGGACAAGGGCCTGATCGACCGGCTGACCTTCGTGCGGGATTCCGAGTTCGTGCGCTGCAGCTACACCGAGGCCATCGACATCCTGCAAAAGTCCGGCGAGAAGTTTGAATACCCCATCAGCTGGGGCAGCGACCTGCAGACCGAGCACGAGCGCTATCTGACCGAGAAGCACTTTGGCAAGCCGGTGTTCGTCACCGACTGGCCCAAGGAGATCAAGGCCTTCTATATGCGCATGAATGACGACGGCAAGACGGTCGCCGCGGCTGACCTGCTGGTGCCCGCCGTGGGCGAGCTGTGCGGCGGCAGCCAGCGCGAGGAGCGCTATGACGTGCTGAAGGCCCGCATCGAGGAGCTGGGCATGAACCCCGAGGACTACTGGTGGTACCTGGAGCTGCGCAAGTACGGCACCGCGAAGCACGCCGGCTTCGGCATGGGCTTCGAGCGCATGATCATGTACCTGACGGGTATTGCCAACATCCGCGACGTGCTGCCTTTCCCGCGCACCACCGGCAACGCCGACTTCTGATTTTCCCCCGCGCCGGACTCTGGTCCGGCGCGTCTTTCTGTGGAGGTATCGTCCCAATGAAGAGAATGCTGTTCTGCGCACTGCTGGCCGCGCTGCTTTGCGCCGCCGGCGCCATGGGGGAGGAGGGACTGACGTGGACGTTCATCACCCCGGAGCCCGAGGCGCGGCAGGATGTGAGCCTGCCCGACCTGCCTGTTGAGCCGGAGGGGGACGCCTATGACGGCGCGGCGGAGCCTGAGGGCGACGATTATGACGACGACGCCTATGAGGACGTCCAGGATGCCGCCCCGGCACAGGAGGGCATCACCTATCCCGTGCAGGCCGAGGTGGTCAACTGCAAGTCGGGCGTGTCCCTGCGCAGCCAGCCCTCCACCAAGGCCACGCTGCTGTGCGAGGTGCCCCTGGGCGAATGGGTGGCCGTGTACGGCAACCAGGCCTGGCAGGGCAACGATCGCTGGTTCGTGGAGGCTGCCTACAAGGGCCAGAAGGGCTATATCTGTATCGAGTACCTGGACATCATACTGCCGGAGGAGCTGCGCTACCAGCGGGACTACCTGAAGGGCACGGATGGTATCGTGAGCGCCGTGAACCCGGGCACCGACCTGATTCTGCGGGCAGGCCCCGGCACCGGCTATGACAGCCTGGGTCTGCTGTTCGGCGGCGAGGTGCTGGGCTATCTGGGCGAGGCGAAGCTGGACGGCAGCGGTACCTGCTGGTACCACTGCAGCCACTACGGCGAGGATTGCTGGATCTCCGCGAAGTTCACGGCGCTGACCCTGAACGACGGCACGACCTACACCGGCGGCAGGGGAATATTCTGAGCAGGCAGACAGCAATTTTTGACCGGTACAGCCGCCCCCAAATCGCATTTACCACTTGACTACATACAGAAAGCATGTTATTATTGGGTTATCCGGTATATTGTCAAATTTTGCGCAAATTTATAAGGAGGAGATACCTATGAACAACATTCCGCAGGTCAAAATGGGCATTCTGGCGGTCAGCCGCGACTGCTTCCCGATCACCCTTTCCGAGAAGCGCCGCAAGGCCATCGTGGCCAAGCTGAAGGAAAAGAACTTCGACATCTACGAGTGTCAGACCATCATCGAGGGCGGCATCGACGGCAACGTCAACGAGGCCTATGAGGAGATCGTAAAGTCCGGCATCAACGCGCTGGTCGTGTTCCTGGGCAACTTCGGCCCCGAGGGCCCCGAGACCCTGATCGCCAAGAAGTTCGGCGGCCCCGTTATGTATATCGCGGCGGCCGAGGAGAACATCGGCGTGCTGTCCAGCGATCGCGGCGACGCCTACTGCGGCATGCTGAACGCCAGCTACAACCTGAAGCTCTCCGGCATCAAGGCCTACATTCCGGAGTATCCGGTGGGCGACGCCGAGTACTGCGCCAACGAGATCATCGACTTCCTGCCCATTGCCCGCACCATCCTGGGCCTGCAGGATCTGAAGATCATCACCTTCGGCCCCCGTCCCTTCGACTTCCTGGCCTGCAACGCCCCCATCGCCCCGATCTTCAAGCTGGGCGTCAACGTGCAGGAGAATTCCGAGCTGGACCTGCTGAAGGCCTACAAGGAGCACGCCAACGATCCCCGCATCCCCGCCAAGATCCAGGAGATGGCCGACGAGCTGGGCGAGGGCAACAAGATGCCTGGCATCCTGCCCAGGCTGGCCCAGTATGAGCTGACCCTGCTGGATTGGATCGAGGCCAACAAGGGCACCGCCAAGTATGTGGTCATGGCCAACAAGTGCTGGCCGGCGTTCCAGACCGAGTTCGGCTTCGTGCCCTGCTATGT
>CACYWI010000019.1 GCA_902778045.1 uncultured Eubacteriales bacterium | reverse complement strand
TCGGCTCGCCAAAGCCTCCGGTCTCCCGCTTCGTCCAAGCGTTTAACTCTTAGAATTCTGACTCTTCTCTCGTCTTTGTCTGTATCGTTTTCAAGGTTCGCATGCTGTCCGCTCCGGCGCTTTTCAGTGCCCTCGCTCGTGACAGCTTGCACAGTATATCAAACCGGGTTTATAATGTCAATGACAGATTCTGTTAATTACCTCAACGTAACCGATATTGCTCGGTTTCCGTCGAATTCAGCGCAGTATGGGCTGTAATTGGCTCCCCTTCAACGCTGCCGAGACGGCCTCAGGCAGCAGCTCGAAGCGCGCCACCAGGGAATTAGGCTTGCCCACGGGGTCGTCCTGGCCGAAGGGCACGAAGTACACGTGGCGCATGGCCAGCAGCTGCCCCAGGCTCCTGGCGTTCTGGGCCAGGCCATCGTTGCTGGAAGGCGCGATCACCAGCGGCCTGCCGTTGCGCAGGTGGGATTTCGCCGCCAGGGTGACCGGCGTATCCGCGATGCCCGCCGCCAGCTTGGCCAGCGTGTTGCCGGTGCACGGCGCGATGACCAGTGCGTCCAGCAGCTTCTTCGGCCCGATGGGCTCCACCTGGGCAAGCGTCGTCAGAGGCCGGACGCCGGCGATCTCCGCGAGCGTCTCGGCGACCTCCCGCGACGTGCAGAACCGGGTATCGGTACGCGCGGCGTTGAAGGAGAGTATGGGCGTCAGTTCCGCCCCGGTGCACTTCAACGCGCGCCACGCATCGAACACGGCCTTGAAGGTGCAGAACGAGCCGGTCATCGCGCAGCCCACGCGCTTTCCGTACAGATCATTCACGCTCCATCCCCTCCTTCCCGTGCCGCAGGATCGCCGACAGCAGCGCCTGTGCCGCGCTGTGGGGACAGTATCGCCCCGGCAGGCCCGGTTCCCGCCAGGCGCGCAGGCCCAGCGCCCAGGCCGCGTGCAGGTCGATGCCATAGGGCGGGCTGGCCAGGTCGATCAGCATGGCGTCCCGGTCCGCGCGGGCCAGCGCCGCGGCGTCCAGCACCAGCTGTGGCGCTGTGTTGAAGATCAGCCCGTGGCCGGGCAGCGCCTCGCCAATTCGGCTTGTATCCGCCGCCTCCGCCCCGCGCTCCGCGGCCCGCAGGCGATTGGCGGGCGTCCGGGAGGCCACCGTCACCCGGGCGTTCAGCGCCACCAGCAGCTCGGTGAGCGACCGGCCGATCCGGCCCCAGCCGACCACCATGCAGCGCATTCCCGCGAGGCACTGGCTGCTCGCCCGCATGGCGGAGGCCACCGCGCCTTCGGCGGTCAGCCGGGCGTTGTCCGCCAGCAGCGCCTCGTCCGCCCACAGGTCGATCAACCGTTCATCCTGCACGTGGGGATGCAGCGGCCCGCAGGTGAACACCCGGGCTTCTCTCCCGGCAAAGGCCAGGATCTCCTCGGTGGTCATCCCCGCGCCCTTGAACCGGGGCGGATCGTTGACCACCACATGCTTGGCCTGGCCCAGCATCGCCCGCCATTCCGCAGCCGTCTCCCTGCGGGGGCTCTTTCCCAGCGTGCCGACACGATGTCCCTGTTCCGACAGCAGCCGCGCCAGGTGGGAAAACCGTTCGTCTCCGCCGATGATGACGTAATCCATACCGACCCTCTCCTTTCCGTTTCGCCCCATACTACGGCGAAAGCGGGAAAAGGGTGCGGATATGAAAACGGGGCGTCATTTCAAATTGAAACGACGCCAGGGCACAGGTATAATGATGTCATCAGAATCAGGGAGGGAAACGCAATGAAGGAATACTACAGCATCAACGAGCTGGCGATGATCACCAGCCTGACCACGCGCACGCTGCGCAATCACCTGCGCCAGGGCACGCTGAACGGCGAAAAGGTGGACGGCGCATGGCGCTTCACCCCGGAGGACATGGACGCCTTCATGGCCCAGCCCTCCGTGCGCGGCAGCATACAGGCCAACCACAACGCGGTGGTGTTCGACTTCCTGGCCGACACGGCGAAGCGGCAGAACCGCGCCTGCGTGGTCCTGGATTACGCCGTGGACACGGTGGAGGCGGCCCGAATCACCAAATTCTACTGTGACCGGGCAAACGCCGCCCACGATGTGCAGCTGCGCATCAACCAGCACCGGGGCGTGACCCGGGTGATACTCTCCGGCGGCGAGGACACGGTGGCGGGCATCATGAAAAGCTACTATCAGGAGGATTCTTCGCTTCGCTCAGAATGACATTGCGCGGTCGGCCCGCCTGCGCTTCACTCAGAAGGACAGGCCGCGGTCAGCCCGCCTGCGCCGAGCGCACGGGCAGGCGCAGCGCGAACACGCTGCCCTTCCCGGGGGTGGAGCGGGCCGTCAGCGCGCCGCCCAGAAGGCCCGCCAGTTCCCGGGCGATGGGCAGGCCGTAGCCGTGACCGCCGTCAGTCTCGCCCCGCAGGAACACATAGGGCAGCCGCTCCGGCGGGATGCCGGGGCCGCTGTCCGCCACGGTGACTTCGACGGCATCCCCCATCGCCCGCCAGCCCACGCGGATCCTGCCGCCGGCGGGCGTGAAGCGCAGGGCGTTGGAGATCAGGTTCAGCAGGATCCGGGACAGCATGTCCTCGTCCAGCGCCATGACCAGCGCCGACACATTGCCGCCGCAGCGCAGCGACACGCCGCACTGCCGCGCGTAGGGCCGGCAGCTGAGGCACAGCCGGCGCACGCAGGCCACCAGGTCGGCGTTCACCGCGCGGGGCGCGGGCGGGGCCATCGCTCTGCCGCAGCTCTCCAGCGCGCCCTCCAGCAGCCGCTTCATGTGCTCGGCAGATTCCGCCAGCATGTCGATGTAGGCCCGCTTGTCCAGGGTCGGATCGTCCAGGGACAGCCGCAGCATCTGGGCGCTGGCGCAGATCAGCTGCAGCGGCATCCGCAGATCGTGAGCCAGCTCGACGCCGTTCGTCAACATAAAATCACCTTCCCGCATGTAAGTATCATTATATATGCGGGAAGGTGGTTTTTATGTCAGGTATGATCGCGGAGCGGGGAAAGATCCTGCGCTTCGCTCAGCATGACAGCTGCGCCCAGGACGATCGGCGCGTATCCTCAGCCCAAACTCTTGAGGGCAAGGAAGATCAGCTCGTCGGCCTTTTCGGTCTGCCCCGCGAAGCGGGAGACGGCCTTCGCGGCCTCGGAGGCGCTGTAGCCCAGGGCCACCAGCGCGGCCACGGCCTCGCCCTCCGGCCCGGCGGAGGCGGCCTTCGGCGACATGCCCGCGGCGCTGCCGGTCAGCTGGCTGTCCTCCACCTTGTCCTTCAGCTCCAGCACCAGGCGCTGGGCGGTCTTCTTGCCGATGCCGGGCACCCGGGTCAGCGCGTTGGCGTCGCCGGACACCAGCGCCAGGGACAGGTCCCGCACGCTCATCGACGACAGGATCTGCAGCGCCGTGCGGCTGCCCACGCCGCTGACGCCCTTCAGGCGCTCGTACATGCTCTTTTCCTCGCGGCTGTAGAAGCCGAACAGCTCCATGGCGTCCTCGCGCACGTTCAGCACGCTGTACAGCTTCATCCGCTCGCCCACGGCGGGGGCCATGGACAGCGTCGCCCCGCTGACATACAGCAGGTAACCCACGCCGTTCACGTCCAGCACGATGCAGTCCGCGGTCTTCTCCGCGACGATGCCGTCAAAATGGGCAAACATGGCAGTCCTCCTTCAGGGCTATTGTATCTTGAACATCTTCTTCATGTTCATGGAATTGGCGTGGGTCAGGGCCACGGCCAAGGCATCCGCCGCGTCGTCGGGGCGGGCGATTTGCTTCATGTTCAGAAGGGTCTTCACCATCATCTGCACCTGGTGCTTGTCAGCGCCGCCCCAGCCGGTGACCGCCTGCTTGATCTGCATGGGGGTGTACTCATACAGGTTATCAGTGCGCTGCACCACGGCCAGCAGCGCCACGCCGCGGGCATGGGACACCGCGATGCCGGTGGTGATGTTCTTGGAAAAGAACAGCTCCTCGAAGGCCACCTCGTCCGGCTGGTAGATGTCCATCAGCTGGTTCATGCCCTGGTAGATGGCCCGAAGGCGCTGGGGCATGGGCTCGCCCGCCGGGGTGGTCAGCGTGCCGAACTGGATCAGCCTTCGCTTGTCGCCGTTGACCTCGATCACCCCATAGCCCAGCGTGGCCAGGCCGGGGTCGATTCCCAGTATGATCATGGCTTCACCGATCCGTCAGGGCACATAGAAGATCACCTGGGACACCTTGGAGCCCTTCGCCTTCAGCTTCAGCGCGAGGGCGGGATAGGTGTTGTTCAGGTAGATATCGCCGCTGCTGCTCTTCTTGATGCGCTTCCAGCCCTGGTTCTTCAGCTTGGTGGCCGCGGTGCTGGTCTTCATGCCCGGGTAGGTGGAGAACAGCCTGTACTTGCCCTTGCCGGCGTATACCGTGATCCTGTTGATGCGGCCCAGGGAATTGCGCTTCACCTTGAAGCTGCCGTTGTCGTAGCCGGAGCCCTTGGCCTTCAGCTCTTCTGTCAGGCCCTTGTTGACCGACTTCACGGTCTTGCCCATCATGGTGCGGGTCTCCTGCTTGTCGTTCTTCTTCAGTACGGTGACCTTGATCTTCAGAACGTCGTCGGTCTTGTCGTTGGTCAGCTTGATGGTGGCTGTGCCCACGTCCAGGCCCTCGATGGTCAGCGTGGTCTTTTCGCCGTCCCACTTCTTGCCCAGCTCGCAGGTGGCGACGTTGGCGTTGTCCAGGCTGCCCTTGATCTTGCCAATCAGCTTGAAGGTCAGCGTGACGACCGCCTTTTCGCCCTTGACCAGCTTCACCTCAGTCTTGTCCGCGGTCAGAGGCGATTCCGCCAGCGCCGCGGGAACGGCGCAGGGCAGCGCGGTCTGGACCGCCACGCAGGCCATCAGCGCCAGGCACAGCACGGCCAGCAGCTTGTTGATTCGCTTCATGATGATCAACCTCCTTCTTACGCCATCATTGTAGCCTTTCGGCCGGGGAAAGTCAATGGGTGGCGGGGGAAAGAACGGTAAAAGGTCGGTGATTTTCCGCTGGCCGCGAGCGTTGACAGCGGCGCGCCGGCCGTGCTATAGTGGAAGCGGAGGGGATTTGCATGAATCCGGAAACGATACTGCAGGCGCGCGGGATCCTCGGCGACCTGACGCCCATGCTTTCGGACTGCGGCGCGCTGTGCGGGGCGGCATGCTGCCGGCCGGACGCGGACGGCCAGGGCGGGGTGTACCTGTTCCCCGGCGAGGAGGCGCTGATGGAGAACTGCGGCTGGGGCCGCGTGGTGCCGGACGCCTTCGCGCCGATGCTGGTCTGCGACGGCCCGTGCGACCGGGAGCGCCGGCCGCTGGCCTGCCGGATCTTCCCGCTGACCCCGGTGCGCGGCGACAGCGGAAGGTGGAGCGTGCGCATGGACGCCCGCGCCCGGGCGATGTGCCCGCTGGCCTACCGCGGGCTGCGCGCGCTGGACCCCAGGTTCCCCCGCGCCGCCCGGGACGCGCTGCGCCTGATCGCCGAAGACGGCGAGGGTGAAGCCTTCCTGGAGCGCTGGCTCGCCCTGGAGGAGGAATACCGCAGGCCGCTTTGGTAGCGCCTTTGCCCCATTTCCCATTAAAATATGGTTTTGCTATGGTAATTATCCGGCGGATGTGCTATAATACATCCGTGTTATCATTACTATCGCACAGGAGTGTGACGCGCTTGAAGCATCTCGAGGCGTTTTTGAACGCCATGCAGGCGGACGCGGCGCTGGTCCACCGGCCCGAAAACCTGCGCTGGCTGGCCGGCTATACCGGCGAGGGCTGCCTGTTCATCTGCCCGGAGGCACATGTGATCCTCACGGACTTCCGTTATCTGGAGCAGGTTCGCATGCAGGCGCCGGACTGGGGCCTCGTACAGGTCAGCCGGGACGCCCAGTACCCCGCCCTGATCGCGGAGCAGGCCAACCAGCACCGCGCCAAAAGGATCCTGGTGGAGACCGACTACCTGACCTATGACGACTACCAGGCCATCGCGGCCGCCCTTCCGGGGGTGGAGCTCATGCCGATGGCGGGCCTGCCCGAAAAGCTGCGGGAGATCAAGGACGCGGCGGAGGTGGAATCCATACAGCGGGCGGCGGCCATCGCCAGCGACGCCTTCATGAACATACTGCCCAGTATCCACGCGGGCATGACGGAGCGGCAGGTCCAGCGGGTGCTGGAGTTCGAAATGCTGGAGCTGGGCAGCGAGGGCGTGGCCTTTGAGACCATCGCCGCCTCCGGCCCCAACGGCGCGCTGCCCCACGCCCGGCCCTCGGACCGGGTGATCGAAAACGGCGAGCTGCTGACGCTGGATTTCGGCGCCACGGTGAACGGCTATCGCTCGGACATGACCCGCACCGTGGGCTTCGGCAAGATCACCGGCCAGCTGCGCCAGATATACGAGACGGTGCGCATGGCCCAGCAGCTGGGCCTGGACGCGCTGGCCGTGGGCAAGGCCTGCGGCGACGTGGACAAGGTGGCCCGTGACTACATCGACGCCCGCTTCCCCGGCAGCTTCGGCCACAGCCTGGGCCACGGCGTCGGCCTGTACATTCACGAACAGCCCCGGGTCAGTTCCGGAAACACGGCCGTGCTGCAGCCCGGCCACGTGGTGACGGTGGAGCCCGGCGTATATATTCCCGGTTTGGGCGGATGCCGGATTGAGGATACGGTGATTATGACTGCGGACGGCGTGATCAACACCATCGCCGCGCCGAAGCATCTGATCGAGCTGTAGAGTGTGTTCCTTGATTTACCGCCAGTAAACCTGCGGGGAATCGCCTTGAAATGCAGTCAAATCCACTCGAAACTGCATCTCCCGGCATTTAGAAACACACTCTAATATCAACCCAATATCAATTTGAGGAGGCAACATCCCCATGATCAACGCAAGCGATTTCAGAAACGGCGTCACCTTTGAGATGGACAACGGCGTTTGGACCATCGTCTCCTTCCTGCACGTGAAGCCCGGCAAAGGCGCGGCCTTCGTGCGCACGAAGCTGAAGAACGTCGTCACCGGCGCCGTTATCGAGCGCACCTTCAACCCCACCGAAAAGTTCCCCAAGGCCTATATCGAGACCAAGGAGATGCAGTACACCTACAACGACGGCGATTTCTATCACTTCATGGACCTGGAGACCTTTGACGATCTGCCCCTGTCCCATGAGCAGGTGGAGGACGCCATGCCCTTCGTGAAGGAAAACACCAACGTGACCGTGCGCTTCTTTAAGGGCGCGCCCTTCAGCGTGCAGCCGCCGAACTTCGTTGAGCTGCAGGTGACCAACACCGAGCCCGGCTTCAAGGGCGATACCGCCGCGAACACCACCAAGCCCGCCACCTTCGAGACCGGCCTGGTGCTGCAGGTGCCGCTGTTCATCGAAACCGGCGAGGTCCTGAAGATCGACACCCGCGACGGCGGCGAATACCTGGGCCGCGCCTGATCCGGGCCGCCCGGTTGAACAGGTCGATGGCGCTTATCAACCATCGGCCTTGTTTTATCGCCATGCCGGCGCATACGCGCCGGCGCGGCGCGCTATACTGAATGGAAGGACCCAAGGTTTTGAACGGGAGGTGCGGCAATGGAAAATCTCGGCAAGAAGGTCGGCTATCTGAAGGGCCTGATGGAGGGCGCGGCGTTTGACACCGACAGCGCCAACGGCAAGCTGATGGCGGCGATCGTGGAGTTGCTGGGCGATCTTTCAGATCGCGTGGAGGCCATCGACGAATCGCTGGAGGACCTGAACGATTATGTGGAGAGCATCGACGAGGACCTGACGGAGCTGGAGGGCGCCCGCGAGGACGACATGGACGGCCTGTTCGAGGGCGACGACGATGACGACGACGATTTCGACGACATGCTGTTCGACGACGGCGAGGACAAACTGCACCTGCTGCGCCCCGCCCAGAGCGACGCGCCGGAGGAGGAATCGCTGGCGGGCAACCTGTGCCCCAAGTGCAGCCGGATGTTCTTCACCTCCCTGAAGGACGAGGAGGGCGCGGAATACCTGTGTCCCCACTGCGGCGAGCGCATCCGGCCGGTGGCCCTGACCCCGGACAACGCCCCCATCGCAAAGCCCGCCGACCGGGAATAGCGCGATGCGGGAGGGGCGCCGCTTGAACGCTTCCAATACACAAAGCTGAAGATCCTTCGCTTACGCCCAGGATGACAGGGGACGTTCGTCCGTGTCATACTGAGCGAAGCGAAGGATCTTCGTCTGTCGATTACCGATGTCTATCCCGGCATATCGGGCTTCCGGTCGTCCTCGATCAGCTCGTAGCCGACCCACACCTTGTAGCTGTTGCCGTCGAAATCGTATTGCAGCAGGGCGCGGCCCTTGCGCTTGTCCAGCTTGATGATCTCGCCCTTGAAATCGCCCAGCATGCTCTTCGCCAGGCGCACGCGGTCGCCCTCCCTGTAGGTCTTCATGATGCCGATGGTGCCGTTCTGGGCGTACAGCATCTCGGCAAAGCTCCTGTCGTTGCCCTTCAGCTGGTAGCCCTCGTCCCGCTGGCCCAGATAGCGGCCCACGCCCTCCATCATGCGGATCTCCCGGAACTCGGTGAGGGGCTTTTCCGAATACACGAATACATAGCCGGGCAGGTAGGGCTTGATCTCCTCCAGGCACTCCCCCTTCACCCACTTGCGCTGCACGATCCTGGGCGAGAAGGCGGTATAGCCGAACTTCTGACGGATGGCGGAGGCGATCATCTCGCACTTCACCGTGGTGCAGAATATGCAGTAGGAATACACGGCCCCGCCCCCCCCGTTTCATATGGCTGGATACCATTATAATTCATACGGGCGGAATTGTCAAAAACGACCGCCGGCGCATTTCATTGTTGACGTTCGGTTAATTCCATGATATTATATAACTACATATATAATGTTATCATTTGATTGGAGGGAGCGCATTTGACCATAGCGGATATGGTAACCATTCTGAACGCCAAGGTGCTTCGCGGGGCGGACAAGCTGGATACGCCGGTGTACACGGCCTGCTGTTCCGACCTGATGAGCGACGTGCTGGCCTTCGTGGATGAGAAGACCGTGCTGATCACCGGATTGACCAACCCCCATGTCGTACGCACGAGCGAGATGCTGGACCTGAAGTGCCTGGTGTTCGTGCGCGGCAAGATCCCCACCGAGGACATCCTGGACAACGCCGACGAGCAGGGTCTGGTGGTCATCACCTCCAAGCTGACGGCCTTCAGCGCCTGCGGCCTGCTGTATGACGCGGGGCTGCGCGGCGTGCCGGTGCCCACGGCCTGGGACGCAGAGGAATAGGCTCATGGAAGAACTGTTTAGCATCAGCTATCCCGTGGCGGCGGCGGATTACGCCAGCGCGGGCAAGGCAAGCACCGATATCAAGCGCCGGCTGAAGCAGCTGGGCGTGGGCGGCGACGTGCTGCGGCGCGTGGCCGTGGCTTCCTATGAAGTGGAGCTGAACCTGGTCATCCATTCCCAGGGCGGCGAGCTGACACTGAAGATCTTCCCGGATGCCGCGCAGCTGATCTCCGCGGATGTCGGCCCCGGCATACCGGATCTGGAGATGGCCATGCGCGAGGGATATTCCACCGCCAACGACGAGGCGCGATCCCTGGGCTTCGGGGCCGGCATGGGCCTGCCCAACATGAAGCGCAACGCCGATGAATTCGACATCACCAGCGCGCCCGGCCAGGGCACGACCATCACCATGCTGTTCAGGCTTCAGCAATAGCCGCCAACTGGAATACAAGAAAGGCGACAACACAAATCATGTATGAAAACACGCGCTATCATTCCGTGCGCCTGGACAAGGACCTGTGCAAGGGCTGTACCAACTGTCTGACCCACTGTCCCACCGCGGCCATCCGCGTGCGCGGCGGCAGGGCCCACATACTGGACAACCTGTGCATCGACTGCGGCGAGTGCATCCGCATCTGCGATTACCACGCCAAGGTCGCCTTCACCGACGTCATGGAAAACATCAAGGCCTACAAGTATTCGATCGCGCTGCCCGCGCCATCGCTGTACGGCCAGTTCAGGGACCTGCCCCGCCCCGAATACGTGCTGGAGGCGCTGAAGAAGGTCGGCTTCGACGATGTGTTCGAGGTCGCCGTCGGCGCGGACATCGTGACCCGCGCCATCCGCGAAAAGCTGCGGGACCCGAACCAGCCCAAGCCCCTGATCTCCTCCGCCTGCCCCACGGTGGTGCGGCTGATCCAGGTGCGCTTCCCGGAGCTGATCAAGCACATCGTGGACATGCGCCAGCCCATGGAGGTGGCCGCCTCCGTGGCCAGGGCGGAGTTCTGCAAGAAGAAGGGCTGCGACCCGTCGGACGTGGGCTGCTTCTTCATCACGCCCTGTCCCGCGAAGATGACCGCCATCCGCACCCCCATCGGGCAGAAGAAATCCGAGCTGGACGGTGCCATCTCCATGATGGACATCTACGGGCTGCTGGTGCCCCACATCAACGAGATGCTCTCCGACACCGAATACCACCTGGCCACCGGCTACGGGGTGGCCTGGTCCACCTCCAACGGCGAGGCCAATGCCATCTGTCCGGACAACAGCCTGTCGGTGGACGGCATCAATAACGTCATCCGCGTGCTGGAGGAGGTGGAGAACAACAAGCTCTCCGACCTGATCTACCTCGAGGGCAACGCCTGCGTCGGCGGCTGCGTGGGCGGCCCGCTGACCTTTGAAAACAGCTATGTGGCCAAGAACACCATCCGCAAGATGGTGCAGCGCATGCCGCCGACCCACCCGGATAAGGCGGTCAAGAGCTCCACGCTGAACAAGTACCCCACGAAGAACGACCTGCCCTTTGAGCCCAACGACGCCGACAAGCTGGACGACAACATGGTGGAGGCGCTGCGCAAGATGAACCGCATGAACGAGATCATCAAGCGCCTGCCCGGCTACGACTGCGGCTCCTGCGGCTCGCCCACCTGCGCCACCTTCGCCGAGGACATCGTGCGCGGCTTCGCCACGGAGATGGACTGCGTGCACCTGCTGCGCGAGCGGCTGAAGGTCATGGCCGAGGACATGGTGGAGCTGGCACAGTCCCGGCGCGAATAGGCTCGGGGCGGCAAGCCCCAGGAAGGAAGGTAAATCGATATGAATGTTTCCGAACTCTGCACGCTGATCGAGGCCCGCAACCAGACCGAGACCGTCCCCATGGACAAGGAGGTGCTGTGCGGCTATGTGTGCGATCTGCTCAGCTGGGTCATGGCCCACGGCGAGGAGGGCATGGCATGGGTCACCGTGCAGACCCACCTGAACGTGATCGCGGTGGCCGCGCTGGCGGACATGGCCTGCGTGATCCTGCCCGAGGGCATCACCATGGAGCAGGACGTGCTGGAAAAGGCCAACGCCGAGGGCATGTGCGTGCTGTCCTCCGGCCTGACCGCCTACGAGATCTGCGGCCGGCTGTCGGCCCAGGGCATACCGGCCCACGGATAGGCCATGGTGAAGCTGTTTAGCGACCTGCACATGCACTCCTGCCTGTCGCCCTGCGGCAGCGACGACATGACGCCGGCCAACCTGTGCGGCATGGCCATGCTGAAGGGCCTGCAGATGATCGCGCTGACAGACCACAACACCGCCCGCAACCTGCCCGCGGCCCAGGCCTGCTGCGACGCCTACGGCCTTTTGCTGATCCCGGGCATGGAGATCACTACCCGCGAGGAGGTCCACCTGCTGGGCTACTTCCCCACGGTGCAGACCGCCCTGGAATTCAGCGAGTTCTTGCGGGGGCACATGCCGAACAAGAAAAACAAGCCCTCGTTCTTCGGCAACCAGCTGGTCATGGACGAGGACGACAACGTGATCGCCGAGGAGGACGAATTGCTCATCGGCGCTACTGATCTGTCCCTGGCGCAGCTGGTGAAGCTGATCCGCGAGGCCGACGGCGTGCCCGTGCCGGCCCACATCAACCGGGGCTCCAACGGGCTGCTGGTGAACCTGGGCTTCGTGCCCGAGGACCTGAACCTGACCGCCGTGGAGGTCTGGCGCGGCCTGCCCTGCCCCCACACGCCCCAGGAGGGCCGCGTGGTGCTGCACTCCTCCGACGCCCACTACCTGGGCGACATCATGGAGGCGGAGGTATCCGTGGAGCTGCCGGAGCGCTCCGTCGGTGCGTTTCTCGATTATCTTCGACAGGGCAGACCTGTGCAACCTGTCGAGCGCACGAAAAATGTGTAAACTCATTTACAAGTAAATCCCCGCATGTTATAATGATTTGAGAACTTGTGAGCCCCGCTCATGAAGATAAAAGGAGGTATTGACACCAGTATGGATGACGAAAGGACGAAGTTTGCAGAGCTTGAAAAGCTCATCGCAGAACACAAGGACCAGAAGGGCGCATTGATGCCCGTTCTGCAGGGCGCGCAGGCCATCTTCGGCTGCGTATCCGAGGACGTGCAGAAGGCCATCGCAGAGGGCCTGGGCGTTACCCTGGCCGAGGTGTACGGCGTAGCGACCTTCTACGCCCAGTTCTCCCTCCATCCGAAGGGAAAATACCTGATCAGCGTCTGTCTTGGCACCGCCTGCTATGTCAAGGGCAGCCAGAGCGTCCTGGACAAGCTGAGCGAGGTATTGGACGTGCCGGTCGGCGGCACGACGCCCGATGGCAAGTTTACCCTTGAGGCGACCCGTTGCCTGGGCGCCTGCGGCCTTGCCCCGGTCATGATGATCAACGGCCAGGTTTACGGCCGCCTGACGCCCGACGCGATTCCCGGCATCATCGACAAGTACAGAAACGACGACGGTGAGGTTGCGTGAAGGAGATAGCCCTGCATCTGCTGGACATCGTACAGAACAGCGTGAAGGCCGGGGCGGCGCACGTCGACATCGATTTTGCGCTGGATCCCGACGGAACGCTGCATATGCGCGTGCGTGACGACGGCTGCGGCATGTCGCCGGAGTTCGTCGAGCGCGTTCGCAGCCCCTTTGTCACCACGCGCACCACGCGCAAGGTGGGGCTGGGAATCCCGCTGCTGATGCAAAACGCCATGCAATCCGGCGGCGGCGTGGACATCGAAAGCGAGCTGGGCAAGGGCACGACCATCACGGCCACGTTCCTGACCCGCTCCATCGACTGTCTGCCGCTGGGCGACCTGGCTTCCACGATGGCGACGATCATCATGGGCAGCCCGGACGCGCCGGAATTTTCACTGCACTGCGCCTCCCCCGACGGGGAGATGGACTTCACCACCGAACAGATCCGGCCTGCGCTGGACGGCGTGTCCCTTGCCGAGCCGGCGGTGGTTCAGTGGATACAGGAATCCCTGCAGGAAGAAATAGAACCAATATTAGGAGGAATCATGTCATGAAATCATTGGCGGAGCTGGAGGCCATTCGCAAGGCGACGCTCTCCAGAATCAATGTACGCACCGAGGAAAAGGGCGAAACCACCCGCGTGGTCATCGGCATGGCCACCTGCGGTATCGCCGCGGGCGCCCGCCCGGTTATGCTGGCCTTCATGGATGAGATCCAGAAGCGTCAGCTGGCCCACGTCACCGTCTCCCAGACCGGCTGCGTCGGCATGTGCCGCCTGGAGCCGATGGTGGATGTCATCGTGCCCGGCCAGGAAAAGGTCACCTATGTGCACGTCAAGCCCGACATGGTGCCGCGCATCGTCGCCGAGCACGTGGTGAACGGCCGTCCCGTGCAGGAATATACCATTGGCGCCGCTGAAAACGCTTGATCGGAGGAATAGAGAGGCATGGATATTTATCGCGCACACGTGCTCGTCTGCGGTGGTACGGGATGTTCTTCTTCCGGTTCCGCCAAGCTGATCGAGCTGTTTGAGCAGAAAATCACAGAGTATGGCCTGGCCAAGGAAGTCAAGGTCATCCGCACCGGCTGCTTCGGCCTTTGCGAGGCCGGCCCCGTCGTCATCGTGTATCCCGACGGCACCTTCTACAGCCGCGTGAAGCCCGAAAATGTCGAAGAGATCGTCAGCGAGCACCTGCTGAAGGGCCGCAAGGTCGAGCACCTGGTGTACACCGACCACGCCACCCACGAGCAGAACTCCGAGAAGGCGCTGGAGGACATCAACTTCTACAAGCACCAGCACCGTATCGCGCTGCGCAACTGCGGCGTGATCGACCCTGAGAACATCGACGAGTACCTGGCCATGGACGGCTATCGCGCCCTGGAGAAGGCGCTGACCACCATGACCCGCGAGCAGGTCATCGACGAGATCCTGAAGTCCGGCCTGCGCGGCCGCGGCGGCGCGGGCTTCCCCACCGGCATGAAGTGGAAGTTCGCCTACAACAGCGTCAACGACCAGAAGTACGTGGCCTGCAACGCCGACGAGGGCGACCCGGGCGCGTTCATGGACCGCTCCATCCTCGAGGGCGATCCCCACGCCGTGATCGAGGCCATGGCCATCGCCGGCTATGCCATCGGCGCCAGCGAGGGCTACATCTACGTCCGCGCGGAGTACCCCATCGCCGTCAAGCGCCTGCGGGTAGCCATCAAGCAGGCCGAGGAATACGGCCTGCTGGGCGACAACATCTTCGAGACCGGCTTCAACTTCCATCTGTTCATCCGCCTGGGCGCCGGCGCCTTCGTCTGCGGCGAGGAAACCGCGCTGATGCACTCCATCGAGGGCAAGCGCGGCGAGCCCACTACCCGCCCGCCGTTCCCGGCCGTGAAGGGCCTGTTCGAGAAGCCCACCATGCTGAACAACGTGGAAACCTATGCCAACGTGGCCCAGATCATCCTGCACGGCGCGGACTGGTACAACGCCATCGGCACCGAGAAGTCCAAGGGCACCAAGGTGTTCGCGCTGGGCGGCAAGATCAACAACACCGGCCTGGTGGAGGTTCCCATGGGCACCACCCTGCGCACCGTCATCTACGATGTCGGCGGCGGCTGTCCCAACGGCAAGAAGTTCAAGGCCGTGCAGACCGGCGGTCCCTCCGGCGGCTGCCTGCCCGAATCCCTGCTGGATACCCCCGTGGATTACGAGAACCTGATCGCGGCGGGCTCCATGATGGGCTCCGGCGGCATGATCGTCATGGACGAGGACAACTGCATGGTGGACATCGCCCGCTTCTACATGGACTTCATCGTGGATGAGTCCTGCGGCAAGTGCACCCCCTGCCGCGTCGGCACCAAGCGCATGCTGGAAATCCTGCAGCGCATCGTCGACGGCAAGGGCGAAGAGGGCGACATCGAGAAGCTGGAAGACCTGGCCAAGACCATCAAGAACACCGCTCTGTGCGGCCTGGGCCAGACCGCGGCCAACCCCGTGCTTTCCACGCTGCGCTTCTTCCGCGACGAGTACGAGGCGCACATCAAGGAAAAGCGCTGCCCCGCGCATCACTGCAAGAACCTGCTGCAGTACAAGATCACCGACAAGTGCAAGGGCTGCACGGCCTGCGCGCGCGTGTGTCCCGCCGGCGCGATCTCCGGCGAGATCAAGCAGCAGCACAGCATTGATCCCAAGAAGTGCCTGAAGTGCGGCGCGTGCATGGAGAAGTGCCGCTTCGGCGCCATCATCAAAGAATAATCGTGCGGAGGATTGAGCAATGGAAAATATGATCACCCTGACGATTGACGGCATCGAAGTTCAGGCTCCCCAGGGTTCAACCGTTCTGGAGGCCGCCCGGCTGGCCGGCATTCGCATTCCCACACTTTGCTTTCTGAAGGACATCAACGAGATCGGCGCTTGCCGCATGTGCGTTGTGGACTCCGGCGCCCGTTCGCTGCAGGCGGCCTGCGTGCTGCCCGCCGCCAACGGCATGAAGGTCAAGACCAACACCCCTGAGATCCGCGAGTATCGCAGGAACATCCTGGAGCTGCTGCTCTCCACCCATGAAAAGAAGTGCCTGAGCTGCGTGCGCAGCCAGAACTGCGAGCTGCAGGCCCTGTGCAAGGAGCTGGGCGTGGAGAACGGCGACAAGTTCGAGGGCTTCAAGGTCAACTATACCATCGACGACCTGTCCCCCTCCATCGTGCGCGACAACAACAAGTGCGTGCTGTGCCGTCGCTGCGTGGCCGTCTGTTCCAAGATCCAGAACGTGGGCGTCATCGGCCCGGTGAACCGCGGCATGAAGACGGCCATCGAATCCCCCTGGGAGATGCACCTGAGCGAAATGAGCTGCATCAACTGCGGCCAGTGCATCGTGAACTGCCCCGTGGGCGCGCTGTATGAGAAGGACGACACCAAGAAGGTGTGGGACCTGCTGCGTGATCCCGCCAAGCATGTGGTGGTTCAGCCCGCCCCCGCCGTGCGCGCCGCGCTGGGCGAGGAGTTCGGCCTGCCGATGGGCACCTCCGTGACCGGCAAGATGGCCACCGCCCTGAAGCGCCTGGGCTTCGACAAGGTGTTCGACACCGATTTCGGCGCCGACCTGACCATCATGGAAGAGGCCAACGAGCTGGTGGAGCGCATCAAGAACGGCGGCGTGCTGCCGATGATCACCTCCTGCTCCCCCGGCTGGATCAAGTACTGCGAGACCTATCACCCCGACTTCCTGCCCAACCTGTCCAGCTGCAAGTCTCCCCATGAGATGCTGGGCGCCATGGTGAAGAGCTACTACGCCGAGAAGGCCGGCATCGATCCCAAGGATATCGCCGTCGTCTCCGTGATGCCCTGCACCGCCAAGAAGTTCGAGGCCGCCCGTCCCGAGCTGGGCCATAACGGCATGGCCGACGTGGACGTGGTCATCACCACCCGCGAGCTGGCCCGCATGATCAAGGAAGCCAACATCGAGTTCGAGCGCCTGCCCGACGGCGATTTTGACAGCCTGATGGGCGAGAGCACCGGCGCTGCCGTCATCTTCGGCGCGACCGGCGGCGTTATGGAGGCCGCGCTGCGCACCGCCTATGAGACCATCACCGGCGAGAAGCTGGAGGACGTGGAGTTCCACGCCGTCCGCGGCATCGAGGGCATCAAGGAAGCCACCGTCAACATCGGCGGCACCGACGTGAACGTGGCCGTGGCCAACGGCACCGGCAACGCCACCAAGCTGCTGGAGATGGCCAAGAGCGGCGAGAAGAACTACACCTTCCTCGAGGTCATGGCCTGCCCCGGCGGCTGCGTGAACGGCGGCGGCCAGCCCATCGTGTCCGCCCAGACCAAGATGGACGTGGACGTGCGCGTGGAGCGCGCCAAGGCCCTGTACGGCGAGGACCGCGCCAAGGCCCTGCGCAAGAGCCACGAGAACGAAGAGATCAAGCAGATCTACAAGGACTTCCTGGACAAGCCCGGCAGCCATCTGGCTCACGAGCTGCTGCACACCACCTATCAGAAGCGCGAGAAGTATTCCAAGTAAGCTCGCCGATGACCGGTTGGAAGCCCATCCGTCCCCCATGCTTCATGGGGGACGGTTTTTTCGCGATTTCGTAAATCTAATGCGAATTTATGTCGACAGAAACCCTTGGCTATGGACGCGGCGGCGGGGTGTGTGCTATAATCAGCCTGTACGATTGGCCCACCGCCATGCCAAAGGAGAGATGATGATGAACGATTACAACGAGATCGGCGCGCGGCTTCGCGAGCTGCGGGAGGTCAGCGACTACACCATCGAGGCGCTGGCGAGCGAGCTGAACCTCAGCCCGGAGGTCTATGCCTCCTACGAGGAAAACGGCAAGGACGTGCCCATCAGCGTGATCTACGAGATCGCCAATAAATTCAAAGTGGATTTCACCGAGATCGTCACCGGCCAGAGCGCGAAGCTTGAAACCTGGCACCTGATCCGCAGGGGCGGCGGCAAGGTGATCAACCGCAACCCGGAATACCACTTCGAGGACCTGGCCTATCGCTACGCCAACAAGGTGATGCAGCCGCTGTTGGTGACGCTGGAGCCCAGCGACGCCGTGGCCAAGCTGATCACCCACGGCGGCCAGGAGTTCAACCTGGTGCTGGAGGGCACCGTGATCGTCACCCTGGGCGACAAGGAGTTCGTGATGAACGCGGGCGACTCGATCTACTTCAACCCAACCATCCCCCACGGCCAGCGCTGCGGCGGCGACGTGAAGGCCCGCTTCCTCACCGTGATCGCCGAATAAGGTAGAGGGGCTTCTCCCCTCCGACACCTCCCCGCCAATCCGGCGTGTGAAGGTTCTCTCCCTACTGTGCAAAGGAGCGAAATTGCCTTGAATTACCTGCTGAACAAATTTCTTCCCCAAATCGAATTTGACAGCTACGAGGAGTTCCGACAGAAGTTCACCATCAATGTGCCGGAGAACTTCAACTTCGGCTTCGACGTGGTGGACGCCTGGGCCGAGGCCGAGCCCGACAAGCAGGCGCTGCTGTGGGTGAACGAGGAGGACGAGGAGCACTCCTTCACCTTCACCGACATCAAGCGGCTGTCCAACCGGGTGGCGAACCTGCTTTCCGACCTGGGCCTCAAAAAGGGCGATGTGGCCATGATGATACTGCGCCGCCGCTGGGAGTACTGGGTGTGCGCCACGGCGCTGCACAAGCTGGGCGTGATCCTGATCCCCGCCACGCTGCAGCTGACCAAGAAGGACATCGTGTACCGCGGCAACGCCGCGGGCGTCAAGGCCGTGATCTGCGTGGACGATCCCTTCGTCATCCAGCAGATGGAGCTGGCCGCGCCGGAGATCCCGTCCCTTGAAAACAAGCTGCTGGTCGGCGCGAAGCGCGAGGGCTGGCTGGACCTGCACGAGCAGATGGACAAATACGCGGACACCTTCCCCCGCCCCACCGGCGCGGCGGCCACCCAATGGAACGACATCATGCTGGTGTACTTCACCAGCGGCACCACCGGCATGCCGAAGCTGGTGCAGCACAACTTCGCCTATCCCCTGGGCCACATCGTGACCGCCAAGTACTGGCAGCACGTGGAGGAGAACAGGCTGCACATGTCCGTGTCGGACTCCGGCTGGGCCAAGTTCGGCTGGGGCAAGATCTACGGCCAGTGGATCTGCGGCGCGACCATCTTCTGCTATGACATGGTGGGCCGCTTCAACCCGAAGAACCTGCTCAGCAAGGTGGAAAAGTATAAGGTGACCACCTTCTGCGTGCCGCCCACGATGTACCGCTTCATGCTGCAGGAGGACCTTTCCCAGTTCGACCTGTCCAGCCTGCACCACTGCGCCACCGCCGGCGAGCCGCTGAACCCCGAGGTGGTGAAGCAGTGGAAGGAAAAGGTGGGCCACCAGATCTACGAGGGCTTCGGCCAGAGCGAGGGCCCCGTGCTGATCGCCAATTTCGGCAGCGAGTGGTTCGAGCCCATCGAGGGCAGCACCGGCAAGCCCAACCCGCTGTTCGACATCCAGCTGCTGGACAACGACGACAACATCTGCGAGGACGGCGAGGAAGGCTCGCTGACCATCATGGATGTAAAGCACCGCCCGCCCGTGGGCCTGTTCACCGGCTACTACAAGAACCCGGAGATGACCGAGGAGAAGCTGGGCGGCATTGGCTACAACACCGGCGACGTGCTGTGGCGCGACAGCGACGGCTACTACCGCTTCGTGGGCCGCAACGATGACGTGATCAAGTGCTCCGGCTACCGCATCGGGCCTTTCGAGGTGGAATCCGCCCTGATCGCCCACGACGCCGTGGTGGAGTGTGCCATCACCGGCGTACCGGACCCCATCCGCGGCCAGGTGGTCAAGGCCACCGTCGTGCTGGCCAAGGGCTGGACGCCCTCCGAGGAGCTGACCAGGACGCTGCAGAACCACGTGAAGAAGCTCACCGCACCCTATAAATACCCCCGCGTGATCGAGTACGTGGACGAGCTGCCCAAGACCGTGGGCGGCAAGATCAAGAGGGCCGAGATCAGGAAGGCCGACGAGAGGGAGTATCATAAGGGATAATGGTGCGGGCGATTGGAAATCGCCCCTACGGAAAAGCGCGTTGCCATTCCCCATCCCCCGTAGGGGCGCTCTCCGAGCGCCCGCTCCTGTTACGGATACGCACGTTGCTATTCCCCGTCCCCCATAGGGGCGCTCTCCGAGCGCCCGCTCCTGTTACCGCATCGTACGTGGTGCGGGCGATTGGAAATCGCCCCTACGGGATACGCGCGTTGCCATTCCCCATCCCCCGTTGGGGCGCTCTCCGAGCGCCCGCTCCTGTTACCACAACGCATCACACGTGGTACGGGCGATTGGAAATCGCCCCTACGGGATACGCACATGCCACTTCCCGTCCCCCGTAGGGGCGCTCTCCGAGCGCCTGCTCCTGTTATCGCAACGCATCGTGCGTGGTGCGGGCGATTGGAAATCGCCCGGATACGCACGTTGCTATTCCCCGTCCCCCATAGGGGCGCTCTCCGAGCGCCCGCTCCTGTTACCGCATCGTACGTGGTGCGGGCGATTGGAAATCGCTCCTACGGGATACGCGCGTTGCCATTCCCCATCCCCCGTAGGGGCGCTCTCCGAGCGCCCGCACTATCCCTCACCAAGGAAGGGAGGCGACCAACGCGATGGGCGAAAAACGGCCTCAGCGTCGCGCAAACCGCTTGCCGAGCTTTGACTACACTTCTCCAAACTATTACTTCATCACATTCTGCGTGGAAAACGGGGATTGCCTGTTGTGGCGGGAACCGCTGGAAACCTGGAATCACCGCTTGTCCCCCTATGGGCTTCTTGTGGAGCGAACAATCCTGTCGATTGACGGAATCCTCAATGTCCGTCTGCAACACTATACGGTAATGCCAAACCACATCCATATGATCGTCCAGCTCGCTGAGCAAGGCGAAGCCGGAATGGCAAACCTCTCCAACATCGTGCGATACGTGAAATCCACCGTAACCAAGTCGATTGGCCGGTCGATCTGGCAGAAATCGTATTATGATCATGTGATCCGGGACGAAAAGGATTACTTCAGGATTTGGGAGTATATCGAAAACAACCCCGCAAAATGGAAGGAAGACCGGTATTACCGCCCATGACCCGGTATCCCCCGTAGGGGCGCTCTCCGAGCGCCCGCTCCCGTTACCGCATCGTGCGTGGTGCGGGCGATTGGAAATCGCCCCTACGGGATACGCGCGTGCCATTCCCCATCCCCCGTAGAGGCGCTCTCCGAGCGCTCGCTCCCGTTACCGCAACGCATCACGCGTGGTGCGGGCGATTGGAAATCGCCCCTACGGTCCATTTTGTTATGTTAAGTTTATAAAGTGCCGTCAAATTCAGCTCCAATGTCTGTTGTTTGGCGGCGCTTTATGTTATAATCAAAATTAAGTAAATATTGCTTTTCGGCAAACAAGGAGGGACCCACATGCGCAACCGCAAATACCTGGCGGCGCTCGTCGCGCTGTGCCTGCTGGTCGGGCTGTGCCCGGCGGCGGTGACGGAGGATCTGGATATCGACATCACCAACGAGGCCGTTGAGCTTACTGTGCCGGAGGAGGAGGTCGCGCTGGAGGGCGAGCCGGAGGGGAACGCCGGCTATGCCGACTTCATTGGGGACGTGGCCGTGGAGGCCTCCGAAACGATCCCCGTCGACGGGGAACATTTTACCTATTCGGAATATGGATTTGATTTCCTGGGCTATGTCAGGGACAATATCGACACGAACGGCGACGGTGTGCTGTCCGAAGCGGAGCAGCTGGCGGTCAAGGAGATACACTTTGATTCTGGAAACGCCCTCGACGGCCTTCAGTATTTCCCGAACCTGGAGGTGTTGACCTGCGAAAGGGTCTATGAACACCTGGACGTGACCGGCAATCCAAAGCTGCGGGAATTGAGTGTGACGTACAGCAGCTTTGAAAGCATCGACCTTTCAAAGAATACCGCACTGGAAAAGCTGAGTCTGTTCGAAAACTCGCTGAAGACCATCGACGTCAGCAAGAATACGAAGTTGATCGAGCTGCACCTAAACCAGCGCGGTAACAAGCCCGGTCTTTCCAGCCTGGATGTGTCCGCGAACACGGCGTTGAAGCAGCTGGGCTTTAGGTACAACAACGTCAAGACCATCGACCTGAGCCAGTGCCCCGAGCTGGAATATCTTAGATGTGACAAAAACGTGCTCACCGAGCTGAAGCTGAACGACAGCGCGCCGTTGAAGAAGCTATATTGCAGCGACAATCAGCTGAAGCGTCTGGACGTGGGCCGATATGCGGAGCTGGAGCAGCTGGAGTGCTATAACAACCAGCTGACCGAGCTGGACCTGACCGGCTGCCGGTCGTTACAGGCAATCTACTGCGGGATGAATCAGATCACCGAGCTCGACGTCAGCGCCACGGACAGCCTCCGCACCCTCAACTGCATCTCCAACCCGCTGAAGCGCCTGGTACTCACGCGAAGCATTAAAAATCTCTATTGCTATGATACGACCCTGGAGGAACTGAACATCTACGGCTGTCCCACGCTAATCGACCTTTACACAATGACGCCGAAATCGAAGTCCTACTTCGATGCGATATGGAACAGGGATTACACCCAATACGCCACGACCTCTTATGAGATGTGCGTCGGTGACAACGTGAAGATCGTAAATATTGAGCCCACGCCCAAGCCCACCGCCACCCCTGCGCCTACGGCTACCCCCGTCCCGGCGGGCGGGAAGTTCAAGACCTCCACCGCCACCTACAGGCTGGGCAAGGACGGCAGCGTCACCTTCGTGAAGCCCGCGAAGTCGAAAAAGACCGTCGCCATCCCCGACACCGTGAAGGTGAACGGCAAGAAGGCGAAGGTCACCGCCGTCGCGGAAAAGGCCTTCTACAAGGACGGGAAGCTGACCACGCTCACCCTCGGCAAGTACGTCAAGACCGTCGGCAAGAGCGCCTTCAAAGGCTGCAAGAAGCTGAAGACGGTGAAGGGCGGCAAGGCCGTGACCGCCCTCAAGGAGGGAGCGTTCAAGGGCTGCGCGGCGCTGACCGCCATCACGCTGAACAGCAAGATCAAAACGATCGGCAAGAACGCCTTCTACGGCTGCAAGAAGCTGAAGACGGTCACGATCAAGACCACGAAGCTGACCACCAAGACCGTCGGCGCGAACGCCTTCAAGGGCGTCTACAGCACCGCGACCTTCAAGTGCCCGGCGAAGAAGCTGAAGGCCTACAAGAAGCTGATCAAGTCCAAGGGCGCGCCGAAGAAGGCGAAATACAAGTAACGCGGTTTCATTTGCCTTCCCCTATGGGGAAGGGTTCGAACGCCCGGAAAACAGCACAGTGTGCTGTTTTCAGTGAGAACGGGCCGGCAGGCCCAGGAGCCGAGCGAAGCGAGGCGGATGAGGTCGAGTACGTACTGCCCTATGCTCTGCGAACCCGACCTCATCCGTCATTTGCTCCGCAGGCTCCGCAAATGCCACCTTCCCCAGGGGGGAAGGCTTTGCAGGCGGCAGTCACTCTTCCTATTGCCTATTGCCTATTGCCTGTTTTCATTCCCGCGTCAGCTTCCGCACCCACTTGTATCCATTCACCCTGATGAACGCGGGCACGCACTTGAAGATCTGGTCAGAATTGAGGATCAGCGTCACCACCACCGGCGACCAGCGCCACACAAAGGCGGCCAGCACGGCCAGCGGCAGCACGATGCCCAGGATTGAGACCATGTCCACCCACAGTATGAAGGCCGTGTCGCCGCCGCCGCGGATGATGCCCGCGTTCACCGGCATCTGGTAGGACATTGTGAATATGGTGATCGTCTGGATGGTCATGAAGGCATTGGCCATGCGCCTTGTCTCATCCGAGATGTTGTACACCGACAGCAGCGGGAAGCGGATGGCCGTGTACAGCGCCGCCAGCGCCAGACCGATGCCCACAAACAGCAGCTGCAGCGTGCGGGTGTACTCCTTCAGCTTGCCCATGTCCCCCGCGCCGATGGTCTTGCCGATCAGCACCGCCGCCGCCGAGGAGGCCCCAACCGAGGTGACCTTCAGCAGCAGGTACAGCGTGGAGCTGATGCTCTGGGCGGCGATGGCGCTCGCGTCCATGTGGCCCAGGATCACGGTCTGTACCGCGTTGGAGACGCCCCACACCGCCGCCGCGAACAGTATCGGCGTGCTGACGCGCACATAGTCCTTCAGCATCGCCCTGTCCACATGCAGCCAGTCCCGGGGCTTGATGTCCAATCGCTTTTCCCGGGTGAACAGGAACACGGCCACGATGGCGCACTCCACCACCCTCGCGACCAGCGTGCCGATGGCCGCGCCGCGCGCGCCCAGCTCGGGAAAGCCGAGGTGCCCGCCGATCAGCAGGTAGTTGACCGCCGATCAGCAGGTAGTTGATGGACACGTTCACCAGCAGCGACACCACCGACACCCGCAGCGCGATCTTCACCGATTCCGCGATACGCAGCGTGCCCAGCATCACCGTGGTCAGCCCGAAGAACATGTAGGAGAAGCGGATGATGGACAGGTAGGCCATGCCCTCGCAGATGATGTCCCCGTCCTTCGTGAACAGCCCCACTGCGCCACGAGGCGCAATGCTCACCGCCGCGAACAGCAGCAGCGTCAGTCCCAGCGCCGACCACGCGCCGATGGCGGACAGCTTCTTGATCTCACCCGTGCGCTTCTGGCCCCAGTACTGGCTGCCCAGCACGATCATGCCGTTGCTGATGCCGTATACCAGCTGCTGCAGCACGAACTGGATCTGGTTCACCGCGGCCACGCCGGACAGCGCGCTTTCGCTGTAGGAGCCCAGCATCAGGTTGTCCGCCAGGTTCACCGACAGGATCACGGCTTGCTCCAGCATCAGCGCCACGCTGAGGGCGATAAACGATTTGTAGAACTGCCTGTCTTTTGTGATGCGCATGTCGCGCCTCCTTTGTGTTGCCTGTGTCGCTGCGGGCGGAGAGCTCATCCGTCGCGCCGCGCCACCTTCCAAAGGGGAAGGCTTTTTTGACAGATCGGAGACTGCCCCTACGGGAGCTCGCGCTTGACGCGCCGCCGGTTCCGGGCCTGCTCCGCCGCGCCGGCAATCACGCCGCCCAATCCCTTGAAGAAGGCGAGGGCGTGGCCGTTGGCGATTTCGCACAGCCCGCGGCACATGCGCTGGTTCAGCACCCCGCCGCTGGCCTTGCCCAGGGCCCGGGGCGGCATCTCGTACAGCGAGCGCAGCGCCAGCATCGGCTTCCCCCGGGCCTCGCCCCGGCGCAACAGCCATGCCAGGAGCCGGCACAGCAGCCGGGCCTTCAGGCTTCGGGCTTTGGCCAGGCGGCACACCGGATCGTTCATGCCGAACGCGCCGGACGCCGCTTCCTTCGGCAGGGGCCGGCCCAGCAGCCGCTCAAACTCCGCCTCCCCCGCGCCGAGGGGATCGCCGGCAAAGTAGTGGGGCAGCGTTCCGGCGTCGTCGGCCTGCAGTTCGCCGTCCCCCGCCACGCGCAGCGTGCCGGTCAGCCGGATGTCCGCGGCGCTGGCCCCGACCATGATCGCGTAAGCGCCGCCCTCCACCCGGAAGCGGTCCTCCCCCGCGTCGAACGCGCGGAAGGTGTAATCGTCGAAGGGCAGCGTCACCCGCCGCGCCTCTCCCGGCGCCAGCCAGACCTTCTCAAAGCCCTTCAGCTCCCGGGCGGGCCGGTACAACTTCGAGACCGGCAGGCCCACGTACAGCTGGACCACCTCGGCCCCGGCGCGCTCGCCCACGTTGGTCAGCGTGAAGGCGACGCCCTTTGCCGTAACGGCGAGGTCGTCATACCGGAATTGCGTATAGCCCAGCCCGAAGCCGAAGGGAAAGCGCACCGGCACGCCCGCCGTCTGATAGTAGCGGTAGCCCACGAACAGCCCCTCGCGATAGGGCACGGCCAGGCCCTCCGGCGGCAGCCAGCGTGCGGCGGGGCAGTCCTCGTAGCGCAGCGGCCAGCTCTCGGCCAGCCTGCCGGAGGGATTGACATTCCCGCACAGCACGTCCAGCAACGCCCCCGCCCCGGCCTGGCCGCACAGGCCCGCGACCAGCAGCGCCTGGCAGTGCTCCAGCCAGGGCGTCTCCACCGGCGAGCCCGCAAACAGCACCACGGCCACGTTGGGATTGGCGGCGCGGACCGCGCGCAGCAGCGCCACCTGCTCCTCCGGCAGCCGCATGTGCCGCCGGTCCTGCCCCTCCTGATCGTCGGCCTCGCCCAGGCCCAGGGCCAGCACCACCGCCTCGGCCCGGCGGGCCAGCGCCACGGCCTCCTCCCGCAGCGCGGCGGACCTGCCCGCCTGCCGGGACCAGCCCGGCGCGAAGCCCTCCAGCCGCAGGGAAGTGTTGCCGATCTCATCCAGCATCGAATCCACCCGGGTGGGGTTGACCGCCGAAGAGCCCGCCCCCTGGAACCGCGCGTCCCGGGCGAACGCGCCGATCAGGGCCACCCGCGTGCCCGCCTTCAGGGGCAGCAGCCCGCCCTCGTTGCGCACCAGCACCGCGCTGTCGGCGCAGGCCTCGCGGGCCAGGGCGTGATGGGCCCCGGCATCGACGCTCCCGCCCGCCTCCGGGCGGACGGACAGCGCCACATCCAGCAGCTGGTCCACCCGCTCGTCCACCACCGCCTCTGGCAGGCGCCCCGCCCTCACCGCTTCCAGCAGCGCGGCGGGCGACTCCCCCGCGGTGCCGGGCATCTCCAGATTACAGCCCGCCAGCACGCCGGCGGCCACGTCGTTCCCGCCGCCCCAGTCGGACATCACCGCGCCGTCGAAGCCCCATTCGCCGCGCAGCACGTCCGCCAGCAGGGCGCGGTTCTCGTTGGCATAGGCGCCGTTGACCCTGTTGTAGGCGGTCATCACGCACTTGGGCGAAGCCTCCCGCACGGCGATCTCAAAGCCGGTCAGGTACAGCTCCCGCAGCGTGCGGATATCCACCACCGAATCGGCGGCCTGGCGGCACCATTCCAGGTTGTTGGCGGCGAAATGCTTCACGCAGGCGGCGACGCCGCTTTGCTGCACGCCCCGCACATAGCCTGCGGCCAGCCTGCCGGACAGCAGCGGGTCCTCGGAAAAGTATTCAAAGTTCCGTCCGCACAGCGGGGTGCGCTTCAGGTTCAGCCCCGGGCCCAGCAGCACGCCCACGCCCTGGGCGGCGGCCTCCCGGCCGATGGCCGCGCCGACGCGCCGCAGCAGCGCCGGATCCCAGCTGCAGGCCAGTGCCGACGCCGTGGGAAAGCAGGTGGCGGGCAGCGACGCGCCGATCCCCAGCCGGTCGCTGCGCCCTGCCTGGCGGCGCACGCCGTGGGGGCCGTCGGACAGGCACACCGCGGGCACGCCCTTGGCCCCGATGCCCACGGTGTGCCAGTAAGCCCGCCCGGAGAGCAGGCAGCACTTTTCAAACAGCGTCAGCCGCCGGAGGATGTCCCTGTGCTTCACGTCGCCGCCCCCTTCCCTTTCCGCTTCACATTATAGCACGCCTTCCGGCGCGGTGGCAAGGCCGTGGTCCGGGCCAAACCACGGTTTTAACGCGTCGTCCGCCGCCCGCCGCATTGACACCGGCCGGCCTGCAATGCTACAATAAATTCAGCACCCCCGATACAGAAAGGGCGATACCATGGCATTGAAGCACGGCAGGGCCGCGACCCGGGACATGACCAGCGGCTCCATACTCGGCCAGATCATACTGTTTTCGCTGCCGCTGATGCTGGGCAACATCTTCCAGATGATGTACAACACGGTGGACAGCGTGGTGGTCGGCAACTTCGTGGGCAAGGAGGCCCTGGCCGCCGTCGGCTCCACCACGATGATCGTGAACATGCTGGTGTTCTTCTTCAACGGCTTTTCCGTGGGTGCGGGCGTGGTGATCGCCCAGCACTTCGGCGCCCGGGACATGGACCGGCTGCACAGCGCCGTGGAGACCACGATGGCCGTCACCTTTGTGATGTGCGCGCTGTTCACGATGATCGGCGTGTTCAGCGTGCGGCCCATGCTGCGGCTGATGTCCACGCCGGACGACGTGTTCGAGGACGCCGTCACCTACCTGACCATCTACTTCTGGGGCTTTACGGGCCTGCTGATCTACAACATCGGCAGCGGCATACTGCGCGCCGTGGGCGACACCACAAGGCCGCTGATGTTCCTGGTGCTCACCAGCGTGCTGAACATCATACTGGACCTGGTGTTCGTGATCGGGCTGAAGGCCGGCATCGCCGGCGTGGCCTGGGCCACGATCATCAGCCAGTTCATCTCCGCCGCGCTGACGCTGAAGCTGCTGACCGGCACAAGGGAGATCTACCGCCTGGTATGGAAGGACCTGCGCATCGAGCTGCCGGTGCTGCGGCGCATCTTCGCCGTGGGCCTGCCGGCGGGCATACAGTCCGTGATCACCGCGTTTTCCAACGTGTTCGTGCAATCCTATGTGAACCACTTCGGCTCCAGCTGCATGGCGGGGTGGAGCTGCTACAACAAGCTGGACCAGTTCATCATGCTGCCCATGTCCTCCACGGCCATGGCCGCCACCACCTTCGTCAGCCAGAACATCGGCGCAAAGCAGTATGACCGGGCCAACAAGGGCACCTGGGCCACGATACTGCTGTCCGTGAGCATCACGCTGGTGATCGCGGTGGTACTGGTGATATTCGCCGGGCCCGCCGTGGGGCTGTTCACCAAGGACGCCTCGGTGATCGATTTCGGCATGCTGTTCATACGCACCAACACCTTCTTCCTGCTGTTCAACTGCGTGAACCACACCCTGGCCGGGGCGCTGCGCGGCCGGGGCGATTCCCGCGGACCGATGTTCATCATGCTGGGCACCTTCGTGGCCATCCGCCAGGTGTACCTGTTCACAATCACCCGCTTCGTGGCCAACACGCCCAAGCTGGTGGGCTTCGGCTATCCGGTGGGCTGGATGTGCTGCTGCGTGATCGAAGTGACCTATTTCTTCCTTCGCTGGGGCAAGAAGGCCCGCGCACAGGATACGACCGCATAAAGGAGTTGAATTGCCATGTCCGCGTACACCGACCAGATCCGCCACGATTTCAAGGCCAACGACGACATCCGCGACGCCGGGCTGACCACCCCGAAGGACGTGATCCGCTACGACGACATTCCCTACGGGACCGATTCCCCCCTGCAGGCGCTGGACCTGTACCGCCCCCGGGCGCTCGCCGGAAGGGCGCTGCCGGTGATCGTCAGCATCCACGGCGGCGGCTGGGTGTACGGCGACAAGGAGCGCTATCAGTACTACTGCATGGGCCTGGCGCAAAGGGGCTTCGCGGTGGTGAACTTCTCGTACCGGCTGGCCCCGGAATACAAGTACCCCGCGGGCATGGAGGACACCAACGCCGTGTTCCACTGGGTGTTCGACAACGCGGCGGCCTATGGCCTGGATACCGGCCACATTTTCGCCGTAGGCGATTCCGCGGGGGCGCACATGCTGGCGATCTACAGCTGCATCTGCTCGAACCCGGAATACGCCAAGGCCTACGACTTCGCGCCGCCCGTGGGCTTCGTTCCCACCGCCGTGGCGTTGAACTGCGGGGCCTACATCATGGGCAGCGAGCGCAACGCGCTGATGGCCGAGCTGCTGCCCGGCGGGGGCGAGGCCGGCGAGATCGCGCTGATCAGCCCGCTGGCGCACATGACCGCGGATTTCCCGCCGACCTTTGTGATGACCAGCAACGAGGACTTCCTGAAGCCCCAGGCCCCGGTGCTGGCCGCCCGGCTTGCCGAGCTGGACGTGCCCTTCCAGTACCGCTACTACGGCGGCAAGGGCGTGCGCCTGGGCCACGTGTTCCACTGCGACATGCGCTCGGCGCAGGGCGCGCTGTGCAACGACGAGGAGTGCGATTTCTTCCGCAGGTTCCTGTAAGCCACGCAAAAGGACCGGGCCAACGCCCGGTCCTTTTGCGTGCCATCGCATGGCACAACGGCTTTTGTATGGAGAGGGAACGGTCCGCCGGTTCCCCGGTCGTCCGGGATCCGGAGGCGGCCTCCATCCCTGTTCCCTACTTCACCTTCACCTTTACCTTGGCCCGCACGCCGTTGTTCGCCACCACGTACACGGTACAGCTGCCCTTGCCCTTGGCGGTGATCCTGCCCTTGGCGCTTACCGTCGCCACGTTCCGGTTGCTGGTGTAATAGCGCAGCTTCGCCACGTGGTCCACGACCTTCCTGCCCGCCTTCTCAGGCGCCACAGTCGCCTTGATCGCGCTGGTCTTGCCCACCTTCAGCGTCACCTTCGCGGCCTTCACCGTCACCTTCGCGGCGTTGCTCTGCTTCGCGTTATAGCCGCCCACCACCGCGTGCACCGTCGGGCTGGCCTTGCCGATCACCGTCTTCTTGCCGTTGACCTTCTTCCAGGCCTTCACATACGCCTTGTACTCCAGGCCCTTCTTCAGCCCCTTGACAGTGGTGCTCAGCGTGTTCACGCCCTTCACCGTGCGATACAGCGGATATTTACCCTTATTGTCGCACTTCCTGAAGTATATGTCATAGCCCTCCGCGCCCTTCACCTTGCTCCAGCTCAGCTTCAGCGCGCTGCTGCCGGCGGTGCTCCACTTTGCCAGCAGCGTCTGGTCCGGCTTCGCCGCGGGCTTTGCCT
>CACYWI010000018.1 GCA_902778045.1 uncultured Eubacteriales bacterium | reverse complement strand
CGTGGTCGTCACGTGGTAGTCGGCCCCCGGTATCGGGTGGCCGTGGTTGTCCCGCCCGATGTAAAACCGCCGCACGAATTCCATGTGCCACCGGTCGAAAATGTAACAGCGCTGCAGCTTGTTCAGTCTCGGCATGCTACCACCCTCTCCCCATCGTCGCCACGCTGTACACCACCAGGCCGTAAAGCCCCAGGGCGCGGCGGGCAAATCTCCGCAGCGGTCCGGCGGGTCTTGTCAACCGCTGATAGTCCCCGCGGGCCTTGGTAATCAGGATCTCGTAATCTTCCGGCGTGTTCCGGTTCCCGGTCGCCACCCGCACCAGGTCGGCGAGGATCTTTTGACGGTCGATCTCGGCCTGCACGACCTCGATCTGCTCCCCCGAAAGCCTTCCCCCGGTGGGGAAGGTGGCGCCGGCGAAGCCGGTGACGGATGAGGTCTCCGTCGCAGAAACGCTCCTCCCCGCCATCATCCCCTCCACGATGGCCCCGGTGATCTCCGGGTCGCCCCGCTGGATCAGCATCACAGTGCCGCGCCGCTCAGACATACAGCTCCACCTCCAGCAGCGGGCGCGTCTCGCCGCCCATTTCCACCACGCCGGCGCGGAACCTGGAAATCATGGCCCTGTCATATTTCATGGCGGCGGCCCTGTCCGCGGCGATCTCCAAATTTAGGCTGACACTTTCCTTTATGCCCACTGCGTTGTAGACGGCCAGATCATAACAGGCGTTATCGCAATTCATGCGAAATTCCCCGAATTTCATCCCATCCGCCCCCTATCTCATCGCCGCGAAATAGCCCTCCGCGCGCTGCTTCTGCTTGTCGATCTGATAGCAAATCTCCCCATACGGAAAGATCAGTGCCCTGTCCTCCATGATCTCTTTCTGCCCGGTCTGTGCGTAGTCCGCGGCGGCGAAGAACAGCTTGCCCATCTGCTCGTCGTTGAGCGCCGCCCGATACTTGTCGATTTGGCTCCAGTAGTATCGGATGTGTGTCAAAATGTTGTCCATGGTATATATGCTCCTTTCTGAATTCGTCCGCAACCTGCCCGTTACATCGAGCCGTGACACACGTCGCGGTCAGATAGTCCCGCCGCCCGGCCTCCCTGGCGCTGCAGTAGCACTCAACGATCTCCCCCGCGCGGTTGATCTTGATCACCGGGCGGCGCTTGAATTTCCAGGCGATATTCCTGCCGATGTCCCTGTCGGTCATCAGCGCGATATTGCTCACCCGGTTGTCGTACACCATCCCGTTTTTGTGTACTGCCCTCATGCTCTCCGGCATGTCGAGAAACGCTTGGGCCACCAGCTTGAGCACCGGCCGTTTGCAATAGCTGCCGTCTGATCGAAAAAGTGTCACATGCAGCTGCCTGTCATAGTTTCGCTTACGGTATGCCTTAAGCATCAGCGGCTTCCGCGCGCCCGGCCAGGCCTTGCGCACCCGGCCCATGGTGCTGACTTCATACCGGCCCTCAAACCCCCGTACGGGCTTCCACCGCTCCGGCGGGTCATTCCGCCTTGGTAGATTCCCCATTTTGTCCTCCCGTCTGGATCATCCGGTCAATCTCCAGTATGGCCCGCGATATCGCCCGCCGGCGGCGCTCCAGCTCGTCGGCGGTCAGCTTCGCGCAGCAGTCGTCCGCGATCTGCACGGTGCCGCCGTTGGCGCAGGTGATGGTCTGCACGATTGCCATGTGATCACGCTCCCCGGTCATTCATCCGCCGCTTCGGCAAATTCCCCGTCGACCAACTTATACCATGTATCCGCTTTGATCGTCTCGCCGTCCACGATGACGGCTCTCCACGATGCAATGTCATAGTCGCAATCGTTTTCTTCGGCGATCACCAGCACTGCGCCCAGACCGCCCCGAATCCGACAACCGTTACCCCTGACGCATGCGATGCCGTTGGCACCGACTGACGCCGATCCCCTGGAGACCGCCGCGCCACAATCACCAGCCGACGCCGCGCCACCATCACCAGCCGACGCCGCGCCACACGCACCAGCCGACGCCGCGCCACACGCACCAGCCGACGCCGCGCCACGATAACCAGCCGACGCCGCGCCACGATAACCAGCCGACGCCGCGCCACCATCACCAGCCGACGCCGCGCCACCATCACCAGCCGACGCCGCGCCACCATCACCAGCCGACGTCTGCATTGGATCGGTGTGCTCAGTGGTGCAATGCTCGCGGTTATATTTGATGGTAGCCTGCACCATCTGGTCAATGCTCAGCCGTGCGCCGATGTGGATCTTCCTGGCTGACAGCTTCGTATTGTCGCCGCGCTCCGTATCAACTCCGTCGACGCAGCACATCCACGGGCCGCTCGCAGGCATGGAAGCCGCGCTCGCACAGCTTCGCATCTTGCCCCTCGGGCAGCTCGTAGGTCTCGCCCTCCGCGTACTGGAATCCCCGGCACTGCATGTTTTTGTCAAATCCCTTATATGCCTTCATGGTCGCATCCTCCTCCGTTCAGCCTATGCCCCGGCGCGTTCACGCGCTCTGTTTGTCGTCTCCCTCGGCCTCGGCCTTCCTGGCGGCCACGCCCGCGGCATACCCCAGCATAAACTGTTTCTGTGCCTCCGGCATTTCCAGCATCGCGCCGATGATTTCTTTGATCTCGACCTTCTTCTCCTGTTCGCTCATGGGCTCACCTCCAAATCTTGGTTCCTGGTAATATTATACTTGGCTACATGCAATTTGTCAATACTTTTTCTGCGAAAATCTTGACTGTACGCAACAAGCATGGTATAATATAGAAGGAACAGAAAGGAGGGCAGTTATTTGAACACCATCGGAGAGAGAATCAAGCACCTACGCAAGGAATTGCATCTGACACAGGTTGAGTTTGGAAAGGTTATTGGGCTGGCCGGTGCCAGCGTTGCAAAGGTTGAAGCCAACGCAAGCAATCTTACTGAAGCTGCTGTCAAGCTCATCTGTGCTACCTACAAGGTCAATTACTTATGGTTGACCGAAGGGCGCGGCGAAATGATGCAGGACCTCAGCCTGGAGGATTTGGTGGACAAGTACATGGCCGGGGAATCCCCGCTGGCCATCTCGATCATGAAGGCGTTTGTCCGTCTCCCGGATGAGGAATGGGCGAATTTCCGCGACATGATCGACCGCATAAAAAACGAGGGGCAGCTCTAAGCGCTGCCCCTCGGCGGTATCCGGGTCAGTGATGGCAGAATATGTCATTGACGAATCTGTAGATGGCCTTCAGCGTCCTCTCGTCCTCGATCCGCTCCAGCAGCGCGGCGATGCATTGCCGCAATTCGTGCAGTTTGTCCATGTGTATCTCTCCGTGATTTTTACTCAGCGCTGGCATATCCATTATATGCTATAACCGACGGAATAATAACGACATCAATGTGATTTTGTATAGGAGGAATCGCGCTATGAGGAAACTGATCTTTTTTATAGTCCTTTGTTTTGTTATGCTTGTGCCCTCCACACTGGCAGCTGTGGAATACGATGGTTATCACCCGTATGGTTTTGATAATTACGCCATTTTTGTGCCCGACACCTGGACCGCCTCAAAGGATGAAAGCGGCAATTATGTTTTTGATTCCGGCGTCGGCGATGACTTGAAAGTGTTTATGTCCGTATCCGTTTCCCATCCGAGCGTTGATCGTGAAGATCCTGACGATATCGCCTTTGTATATGAAGTGTTCCTCAGGTCCATGGGCATACCCAATATGATACGCGAAGATATTACCATCAATGACATGCCCGCTGTCCTGTGGTCTACCGTTACAGACGACGATCTCCATGTGCACGGCATTTCATACATTACCGATGACGCCATGATAAATATTTATTATATGTGTTTTACCGAAGGACACGAGGACGATACCGACCTTCTTATGGATATTGCATCAAAGATCATTCCCATAGACGAATACTATGCAGAATAAAAAAATCCCCGTCGCGCTACCAACACGACGGGGGACAATGTACGGTGAACCGCCCTATACCATTGCCATGCCTATATTATAGCATGGTCAGGTCGGGTTGTAAAGGAGTATTTATGGACAAGATCAACCCCACCGGCCTATATTGTTCCTACCTCCGCAAATCGCGCCGGGATGAGGAAATGGAAGCCCTCGTCCATGGTGAAACGCTGCAGCGGCACGAAAAGCAGCTGGTCGCCCTCGCGGACCGCCTCGGGATCCGCATTGCCCGGACCTATCGTGAAATCGTGTCCGGCGATACCATCGCCCAGCGGCCCCAGGTCCGGCAGCTGTTGGAGGATATCACCGCCGGGCTGTGGGACGGCGTGCTGGTGATGGACGTGGATCGCCTGTCCCGCGGCGACAGCATCGATCAGGGCGTCATCATGCAGACCATGCTTTATTCCGGCGTGCTCATCATCACCCCCGACAAGATCTATGATCCGGCAAACGACAGCGATTCCGAATTTTTTGAAATGCGCCTGTTCTTTGGCCGCCGGGAATACAACATCATCAAAAAGCGATTGCAGCGCGGGCGCAATCAATCGGCCCTCGACGGCTGTTACCTCGGCTCCCGCGACGTGTACGGCTATCGGCGCGTCAAACTGCAGGGCCGCAAGGGCTGGACGCTGCAAATCATCCCCGAGCAGGCCGACGTCGTGCGCAGCATCTTCGCGTGGTATGCCGACGGCATGGACGGGCAGCCCGTGGGCACCTACCTGATCGCGGACCGGCTGAATCAGATGGGCCTCCCATCGGACCGCGGCGGCCCGTGGATCCCGTCCACCGTGCGCAACATGCTGCAAAATCCCACCTATGCCGGCCTGATCCGCTGGAACCATCGGACCACGCAATACAGGATCGTCGACGGCAAGCGGGAAAAGACGCGCCCGCTGAACGAGCGCGAAATCCTGGTGGACGGCCTGCATGATGCCATCATCGACCGAGATCTGTTCCAGCGCGTCCAGCGCATGATGGAATCCCACGAAAAGAGGCCAAAGAGCGCCATGAAAGACTTTGCAAACCCCTTCGGCGGTCTGATCATCTGCCCGCATTGCGGCCACCGCATGCAGACAAAGGGCGATCCCCGCCGCTTCGGCGATTTTATCTATTGCCCGACCCAGCGTTGCCCCACGCGCTCGGCCTACGTCAGCGCCGTGGAGGATATGACCCTGCAGGCCCTCGGCGGGTGGCTGTCCGATTTCCAGGCGCGACAGGACGACGCCGACGCGCCCCACCAGGACGCCGACGCCCCCGCCCGCGCCGTGGCCCTCGCCCACCACCGTGAACAGCTCGCCACGCTGGAATCCCAGTCCGGGCGGCTCTATGATCTGCTGGAGCAGGGCCTGTACACCCCCGCCGAGTACAAGCAGCGCCGCGCCGAACTCAACGCGAAGATCGACGCCGAGCGCGCCGCCATCGACGCCCTCGCCGCCCCCGCCGCCGCCGACCCCATCGCCCCGCTGATCCCCCGGATCCGCACCGTCGTCGAAGCCTACCGCAACGCCCCCACCCCCGCCGCGAAAAACGCCCTCCTCCGCACCGTGATCGACCACATCGAATACCACAAAACCCAGCGCTGCCTCCGCAACAACAAACCCGGCGATTATCTCACCCTGGTCATCTATCCCAAATACCCCGATATCCCCGGCGATAGCGGTAATTCTTAAAAACCATTTTTACAGGGAGAGCGCGTAGGAAGATGAATCTTTATATGCGCTCTCCCCGTTTTATCCCACAATAAAGGGCGCCTCGTCGGCGCCCTTGGATGTGGCCTGGCTTACGCCATGGTGTCCATCATCCGCTGGATTTCCTGGCGGGTGTTTTCGTCCCGCGTGTTGGCCATCATCGTGCGCAGCTTTTCGCGCATGCCCATGTCGTCGGCGTAGCGTCCGGCGGCGTCGCGGTCCTGGTTGCGTCCGTAGCCGTCGCGGTAGCCGCCGCGCATGCCGTATCCTTCGCGCATGCCGCCGTCGGCGTAGCCGTCACGGTAGCCGCCCACGGGGTACATGCTGCCGGGATAGTAGCCGCCCGGATAGCGCATACCGTAGCCGCTGCGGTCTCCGCGTGCGCCATATTCGCCGCGCTCCTGATCCTCGGAGGCTTCCTTCATTGCCTTGGTGGTTTCCAGGCTCTTGATGGTGTGGGTGAGCTTGTCGATGTATTCCACGTTCGACGGGTTCAGCTCGCCGCCGGCGTCGCGGATCTGGCGGTTTACCTTTGCCAAATCGCGATAGGCATATTCCAGGCTGTCACACAGGTTCTGCATGTGTTCGTGCATTGTCGCGTCCTCCTTTCTTCATCAGTCGCCCGCGGGCGCAGCCGGGGCGGTGCCGTCGATCGATTCCAGGCTATAATCCGGCGTGCATGCCGGATTTCCCATCAACCTGAAATTCGCGCCGGCGGCGGAGGTGACAACGCGGGTCGCGTAGCGCGTGCGCGTGCGAACACCGCAGGCGGTCACCGGGGCGCAGCAGCGCGTGGTGAGCGGATACTGCACCGTGCCCTCGCCGATCTGGATCACCACCGGCGCGGTGATGGTCGTTTCCGCCGGGATAGTCTGCGCGATGACGATACAGACTTTTTCACCGTTTTGATAGGTCGCCTGTGGCAGCGTGATCACCAGGTTCCCGCCGGTGAATTCGACGGCAGTTGAGATTGCCAGGTGATTGCACAATTTGCAAACGTTCTGACATGCCATTTTTATTCCCTCCTCAATACGGGACAGGCCGAAGCCCGCCCCGTAGAATTCATGGCGCGATCAGTTCGCGCCGCAGCCACAGCCGCAGGTGTTGCCGCCGCAGGTGAAGATCGGCTGGCGGCCATACACCGGCACCGACGGCACGGGGCAGTTGGACAGGCGGTTGTAAAGCGCGTCCACCTCGGCGTTCATGCCCTGCTGGAAGGTCGCGGTCTGCGCCGCCTGAGAAGCGGCCAGGTTCGCCATGTTCAGCCGGTTCTGCAGCTCGATGTTGCTCCGGCGCTCGGCCTCCAGGTCGCTACGCACGCCGTCCAGCTCCAGCTGGCACAGCTTGTCCAGGATTTTCTGCGTGTCGGCGCTGGCGGATGCGCGGGTCGCCGCGGCCTCGGTCTGCACGACGCCCTGGGTCTGCACGGTGGCCAGGCGGTTGTCACAGCAGCACTGAGCCAGCTGGCCCTGCAGCGCGGTCATGCCCTGCGTGCTGGCCGTCTGCGCGGCATAGCTGCGCTCCATGTCCGCGATCTGGTTGGTGTACAGCTGCTGGCTGACGGCGTTCTGCGCGCCGGTGATGGCGGCGGTCACGCCGGCGAAGCCGTTGCACAGCTGCGTGGACGTGTTGCCGAAGCCGGTGGTGATCTTGTCGCCCAGGCTGTTGACGGTGCTCTGAAGCATCTGGTCGCGGAATCCGCCGGAGATGTGCTCGGAATTGTTGAGCCACGGATAGAGGAAATCCATGCCCATCATGCCGGCGCCCATCATGCCGCCGAAGCCGCCCATGCCCAGGCCGCCCCACATGCCGCCGCCCAGCAGGACCAGCAGCAGCAGCCACCAGGCGCCGTCCCCGCCGAAGCCGAAGCCGCCGCCGTTGCCATAGTTGCCGGCATAGGCCGGGGCCACGGGCATATAGAATCCGTTGTTATTGGTATCGTAGAAAGCCACAAAAAACAGTCCTTTCGTTATCATCTATACAAAACCCCTCGCGCGCCGGGGTATGTATGCACTTGAAAGGGCCGTGAAAACATGCTATAATACACATGTCGTTTGCGAGACGGCCCTTCAAAGCCCGCCCGGTGCTGGTAACGCCGGACGGGCGCTTTTTATCTTCGCCCCATCAGCTGATTGATCAGCGGTTGAGCAAATCGAAGCCGCGGCGCGGCCACCTGGCCGCTGTTTAGCAGGTGCATGCACATGGCCCGCGGGTCGTTCTGGATCTCCGGCGGGATGTTGACGCCCGCCTGCTGGATATACCGCGCCGGGTTGGCGCTGATGTCGTCGATCTCACGCTGTACGTCCTGCGAGGTCGGGCGCTGTGCGCCGCTCTGGTTGAAAAAGCCCATTTACTTCTCCTCCTTTGTCGCGGCGGTTCTCGCCGGTCTTGCCGCTGCCAGCTTTGCCAGCCGCTCCTCCAGCTCGTCATGGGTGACGAATTTCGCCGGGTCGATGGCCGGGGCGGGCGGCTCCGGCGGGCGGCGGTCGTAGATCGTCAGGATGTAGCCGGTCTGTTGCTGTTCTTTGAGGATAAATGCGGATTCGTCCTGGGTGACAAACATCTGCTTTGCCCCGGCGGCCAGCGGATAGCGCTCCGCGTCCGGAATGCTTGGAATTTGGATGATCTCCGCATGGATCGTCGGCGGCGTGATGGGCTGCTGTGCCCGCTGCTGGTTGGCCGGGTTGCCGGTCATCTGTGGGCCGAATTTCGCCATCACGGCTGGATCCTGATACATGGATTGCCCCGGATAGTCCGGGAACCAACGCCCGTATGCGTCCAACATGGTCTATCCCTCCCTATACCAGTAAAAAATCGGTATTTCCTTGCCGCTGTCCCAGCTGTCGAACAGGTGGCCGTCCTCTACCACGGCGATATGGTGGTCGAAGCACAGCAGGAAAAGGCCCACGGGGTTGTCGATGCAAAAATCCTCGGCGGTGTAGCAATCCGGGCAGGTGTCCGGGATCAGCTCGCGCCTGAAGCCATGCTGGTGCAAAACGGCGTTCACGGTGGCCTTGTCGGTCTGCGTGGTTTTCAGCGCCAGCGATTTTGCCGACAGCATCACGGACGCCTCGTCCCAGTTGACGCCCAGCGCCTTGCATAGCGCCCGGATGGCGCAATCGTCGATCCGCCTGCCTTCCGGGTTCGGGTTGTAATCGATCCATATGCTCATGGCTCTATTGTAGGAAAATCCGATGTACGGCAACAGGCCGCGAACATGTCAATTACCGGCCATCAACCGGACAATTACCGACAGGCCCAAAAATAAAAAAAGCCCGCGCGTTTCCGCGCGGGCTTTCCCCTCATATGTGCTTGAAGATGATGTTTTCCAGCTTGTGGACGCGGCGGCTTACCGTCTTTTCCGTCAGCTGTTCCGCCTCGGCGATGGCCGCGAAGGTCAGGTGATCCACCTCGGCCGCCAGCATGATCCGCCGGTCCTGTGCCGATTTGATCCACGCGTTGATGGCCCGGACGATCTCAAACGTGGTGAGATGGTCGAACATGCCCTCGTTCTTCCGCTTGTTCATGGTCCCTCCCCGGCTTCACTTCGCCCTGGCCCTTGGCGCCTTCCGCACGGTCCGCTTGACCGCTCGGCCCTTTGCCGGCTTACCGCCCTTTTTCCGCGTCATGCGGCGCACCCGCAACCTCTGGCCCATAGTTTACCGCCTCATTCCCGCTGCCCATGATGTTGATTCCGGCTCCGTCCTTGGTGTAATCGTAGGTCTCAAAATCATAGCCGGACATGAAATCCAGCCATTGCTTGTGTTCCACGTGGCGAAGCACCGTTTCCGTGACGGCCCAACCCGCCAGCAGCACCAGCGCCAGCACCAGCACCACGATCAGGCGCGTGATGTTCCGCTCACCGCTCCACAGCATGCGGTCCACGATGCTGCGCTCCACCACGGTGGCGTTGTCTTTGGTATGATCCATGGTCATTCCTCCGGCTTCGTATCGTCGATCTTGCCATTGTCCAGCGTGTCGCTCTTGTCGCGCAGCGCCTCCAGCGCCTTGATAATAAACGCCGGATATTTGACGCCCATCAGCGCTGTGTTTTCCAGGATCGAAATGCCCTCGTTGGCGATATAGTACATCGTCGCCGCGGTCTGAAACACCCGCGTGCTGTTCCCGATGGCCACGTCAAGCAGCGTCGCCACCAGGATCACCACCATGATGAAAAACTTCCTGATCAGGCCGTCGAAGCCTGCCTTGCTGGATACGCCCCCGGTAACGGTCTTTGGTGATTTGCCCCGCCAGGCCACGATCAGCCCGGTCAGATAGTCGGTCACCATGAAAACGGCCAGCACGGTCAGCAGCACATTCCATTCCCCCAGCAGGCCCGCGGCAGCTCCCACCATGCCGGCGATCGCTTTTGTAATGTTGTCCCAACTCATCCCACTGTCACCTCCGAATATTTGGACGATACCCAGCCGTTTTCACCGTCGAAGTCGATCAGGTACCAGTCACGCCCGCCCCATTCCCGTTTGACCTCCTGATATGGCGCGGTATAGCCTTTTTTCAGCACGCCAATAATCCGCGCGTCGGTGCCCGGCGCGGCGAGCACGTTGACGTCAGCAGTCGCCAGCACAAACGCCGGTCCCTCCGGCGGCTCGGGCTCCGGCGTGACAGGCTCGGCGGGCTTGCCCGCGGCGGCCAGCGCCTTGCGCGTCGCCTCGTCATAGATTCCGGTCACGGGCAGGCCCGCTGCCGTTTGGAAATCGCACAGCGCGTCCCATGTTTCACCGCCGAAGTCGCCGTCTGCGCCGTATTCCGGCAGGCATTTCGGGCACCATACAAGTAGTGCCTTTTGCATGGCTGTGACGGCTGTACCATAGTCGCCACGGTGCAGGCCCTCCACAGGTTCTGACGTTGGCGTGTCATGGACCTTGCCGTCCTCCGGCCATACCTTGACGCCATAGCTCACGTTTGCCGCCGCGTGGTGGCTCTCGTATAGCAGGATATCACCGGGCAGCAGGTAGTCCGGGCTGGTCAGATATTTGGACGCTGTAAGCGCCTTGAAGCCCGCCGCGACAAACTCCTGCCTCATGTTCCGGGACGAGCACAGCGGCAGCTGCTCCAGCGCCTTGATACCCAGCAGCGCCCCGGCGGCCTTGACATTTGCGCTCACCCCGGCGGTGCAATCTTCCTCGCACGCCGTGGTTATCTTCGACGGGTCATAGCCAGCTTTTTGCAGCTCCGCCCAATAGGTGTTTCGCTGCCATTGGTCATAGCCGATCTTGTCGTTCAGCGCCGCCGCGCAGGAAAGCCGTGCGATCAGCAGGGCCACGGTAATATCCTCCCAGCGCAGCACCACCGTCCACGGTCTGGGGTACCACGCTTTCAGCTCCCACTCGTGGCCGGTTTGGTCGCCGGCCTTGCCGCCGTGGTAGGCACTGTTTTCGTCCTTGCCGCTATTGCTGATGTAATGCGGCGATTTTGAAAAAATATATTTGTCGTAGCTCTGCACGGTATTTCCCTCCTTCGCGTACAGGTCATAGTATTTCTGCCCGTAGGCCGCACGCTTGATCTTCATGGCCTCGCTCTGGTCCTTCGGCTTCTCGTAGCCCATCAGCACGGCGTCGGACGCTTCCCGGACGGAGGTCGCGGTGATCAGCGCGGACCACACGGAGCCGTAGCCCCGAAGCTCCTCGATCAGAAAATCAAGCTGCATGTCAAGATCACCGATGGACGTACCACGGGCGCGTGCGAACGTCAGCAGCATGCCCTTGCGCGTTTGGTATGTCCATTGTGCCAGCCCGTAGCCCGCGCCGTCATCCGCGAAACGCTTATAGCTTCCGGTGTCCACGGCGGCGGTGTAGCTGTCGTCTGTATAGCCCAGTTTGCGCTCGTAGGACTGTTGCAGGTTGCGCGGGTTCAGCGCTGATTCTGCGTACAGATTGCCCATCAGGCCAGCCGCGCCGAATGGGTTTTTCAGCGCGGCCAGCATTGCAGACCATATGCGTTTTTCATTGTTCATTGTTTGCGCCTCCGTAATTATTCAGGCATGTCATACGGGATTTTGTATACATCCTGAAATTCGGAAACATGGTTGTTGATGTAGTCGCTCAAAATATAAGCATATATCTCCGCGAATTGCTCATACCCAAGCGCCGTATAATGGTCGTTCGTGAAATCGTCCACAAGGCTCTGCATGGCGTATAGATCGGCGTATTCCACCAGATCAATACAATGCACCGGGTAGGTGTCCTCGTAGTATTCCACAATGTCCCGCACCGCCTGATTGTACGGAGCATAACGTGCCGTGTCGCTCTTGGGACAGGTGTTAATGAATATTTTCGCCTGCGGGCTGACTGTGTTGAGTTCGCGCACGATCTTCGACATCTGCGCATAGTAGGTATTGTTATTCGTACCGATGTCCGTCGCGGTGCCAACCGGGACATATTTAGCAGACGATGCCTCAGAATCGTTGATCATCAGGCCGATAATATACGCCTGCGCCCGCCCGGATGCCTGTGCCTTTGCAAGTCCGCGCGCGCCGGTCTGCCACGTGACCGTCGTTGCTCCGCTGATGCCGCAGTTAACGTATGTGTTTCCTCCGGTAAGCTGCTCCATAAACCGAGGCCACGCATAGTCCTCGTTTGTTCCAGTCGCTGTCGATTCCGATGGCGTCTGAATATGCCCGCTGGTGTAGCTGTCGCCGACGCACACTACCTTGTGGAAGATGTTGCACGTCCGTAAATTGAAACTCCTGGCGCTGTGCTGGTCAATCCTGATAACATCCTTCTGCACACCGTTGATCAGGTTGACCGCAGCGCTCACGCAATACGATGCCCCTGCCCCGACTCCCGGTGCGTATATCTGGAATCCGGCATAATCCCGCTGGAGGGTGAATTGACGGACAGCGCCATAATCGACGGTTCCAAGATTATCAAATCCGTCGCTCTGGATAGGCCCATACATACCGAACACGGTAACGGAATTTGAGGCAATGTTTTTCTTGGACGTATAACGCACCGTCAGCACGTCACCGGAATTGCCAGACAGCCCGAATAATTTATTCAGCTCGACGTCCGTGTTATACGGTTTCAGCAGTCCGTTGTCCCACGGCGCATGTGCGATTGTGCTGAGTATTGACGCCCCGTCCGTCTGGTCGATATTCGCGGAAATGCCCCAGGTTGTTCCGGACGGCATTTTATTGAAATTGTTCAGAAAAACATTGATGTGGTGGTAGTCGTTGATTGGGGTTATCTCCATAACGTCACCGCTGAAACCGAGGTATTGACCGAATACATCATAACCCCCGGATTCCTGCTTTCCATATACGCCGTAGAGCGTCATATAAGCGAAGGTGGAATCCACATGCACATCTTCGCTGATGAAATCACCGCGTATATAGATCGGGACGCCTTGCCGTATTACAGAGCCGGTCTTCCTCAGCACAATGGTATTTGTTCTTGTGCTGTATTTTTTCATGAATCCAATCTGATCGGCAATATCCGTGTTATACGGATTGAACCACGACGACCATGTAGATTGCGACGTCCAGTTGATGCGCATGTATACGTTATTTGTAACTGCATCAACGCACATTTGCACCACGCCGATGTCGCTGCTGTTCGTCCCGTTTTGCGCCAACGTGATGACCGTCGCCTGAAATCCGTTATAGCCAAGCACCGGGATGTGGTCGATTGAAGCCGTGCCGCTGATGTAGTATGTTACGATGGTGTTTTTAGGAACAGTGTCCAAATCCCTGTATACACCATCATCCGCTTGGCTCTCTGCGGTTTCCCGTACAAATGTCATACCGCTGCTGGTTAGTGCCTGCGCAAATGATGGCACATCTATGTTGCCCCGCGCTGTGTTTTTCTGCGTCTCGGTCAAATTCTGCGAAGCATCGTGCCCCGCGCTGTGTTTTTCTGCGTCTCGGTCAAATTCTGCGAAGCATCGTGCCGTACCACCTGCGCCAGCCCCGCCGCGTCGATATTTCCCCGCGCCGTGGTTTTGTTCGCGTCGGTCAGGCTTTGCGTGGTATCATAGCGCACGGCCTTCGTGGCGGCTGCGTTGGCGTCTGCGGTGGCCTGGCGCATGGCGTCAATCTCAGCCAGCAGGTTGTCGATGGTGGGCACGGTGTTGCCCGGGTCGACCAGTGTGTCCGTTTGCGTGCGGGCCACGTTGCCGGTGAGGGCATAGATCGTCGTCACCGCGTTGCCCACTACGTTGAAAATGGCCATGGTAAACCGCCCCGGCACGATGTAGCAGCTCTGCGGCAGGGTCAGGTTGGCTTTGCCGCTGGAGATGGAACCGGAGAGAAGGATCGTCTGGCCGTCCGCGCGCATAAAGCGCCCGGTGATGCCGCCGGTCAGCGTGACGGCGGAGCCGCCGCGGGTGCAGGTGATGACGAATTTGTGCGCCTGGTTTTCGTTCATGTACAAAAGGCCCGGCATGTACTCCGGCAGGATCGCGCCGTCCAGGCTTGTCGTCCGGTTGATGGTGATGGCCATGGTCATTCCTCCTAAGTTTATTTCAGCGCGTCAAGCTGCTGCTGAAGATCCATGATCTGCTTATTATGGGCCGCGTCGTCGTCGGCCAGGCCCTTGCGCAGCGCGCCCAGCTGCTGGATGATCTCGATCACAATGGCGCATTTCTGAGCGCCCCGCGCGTCCGCCAGCGCGTCCACGCGCTTGATGATGGCTTCGATCAGGTCAAACTTGTCCATTATGCCTGTGCCCTCCCCAGATAATAGATCGTATCGCTGGACGCGGCGCTGCCGCCGCTGTAGGCGGTCACGATTTTGCCCTTCACGGTTCGCAGGTCGTTCATGTCGTTGTTGTTGGCATATACAAACCAGCGCTCATCCGACAGCGTGGTGCTCGGATTGCTGCCCGCGCCGGTCAGCACGGATTTTGATTGCCATGTCACATATTTTCGCTCAAACGAAAATACAGGGTCATCGTCCATGCTTAGCGTACCGTTATGCTGCAGCGAAACCCGCCCAAACTGCGAATCAGTCGCCCATATCTTTGCTGCTGCCGTCCTGCCGGTCAGAAGGTTGTCTATGGTGGTATTGCCATCCAGATGGATTTTATCCGCGCTTATTGTGATCTCGCTGCTGGCGTTGTTGATGTCGTTCACGATGGCCGCGATCTTGATCGAAGCCTCGGCGCCCTCGCCCTGTACCACCAGATCGATTCGGTCCGCCTGCACGTCCACCCATGAGCGCGTCGCCACATAGCCTTCGCGCAGCGAATAAATGCGCGTATGGTGGGAATCGATCTCGATACCGGATTCATACAGTTCTTGCACGCCGGTGCTGTCCAGCACGTCGCCGTGCTCGGTGATGATCATGGACCACTCCTTCAGCTCGCTTGCGCTCGCGCCGCCCCTGGCCGCGCCTCTGCCTGCCCGCGCCGCTTTGCTGGCTTCCTTGCCGATCTGCGCGATTGCCTCGCTGAATTTTTCCAGCCGGTTCGCCAGCTGGACGTTCACGCGGTCGATGTCCTCATCGCCAAAGCGGATCTCCGGATAGGATATGCTCACCACGCGCTCCTCCAGCGTGGCGCCGTAGTCCGGCAGCGCCACCCGCGCCAGCTGGCCCAGCTTGGCCTCGTCCCAGTCCAGCCCGGTCAGCGCCTTCAGCGCGTAGCCGTCGATGCTGATGGCGACGGCTGGATCCGCGCGCACGCGCAGGAAATCCGCGGCCCAGGCGTCGGCGTCCGGCACGTCCTCCAGGTCGATGTCGGCGGTTTTCTCGATGATGCCATAGGCCGCTTGGCTTGCCGTGTTGTTGTAGGTCTTGATCTCCGTGTCCGTCGTGGTCACATCGCCTTCGTCGTTTTTCTGATTCACGGACAGATACAGCCGGTTGCACTGTTCGCTGTCTGAATAGCTGATGCGGCATGTCTCCACGTTTCGCGCCAGCCTGAATTCGCTGGTCACGGCGTTGGTTTTCGCCTTGATGTTCAGCGTCCACGGCGTCGTGGTGAAGTCATAATCAAAATAGTAATCGATCCTGGCTTCCCGTACCTCCTCCAGCAGGTCGGAAAGATGGTCATAATTGATGCCCGCGCGCTTCCAGTCGCCTGCGTCCGCGCAGGTGCCCAGCTGCCACCGTGTGACGGGCTGCTGGGCCAGCACGGCGGCGACAAAGCCCGCCACGGTGCCGTCATAGTCGGTTTGCCCGCGCCATACGCTGTCGCCCAGCGTGTCGAAGCCGTGCGTCAGCGTCAGCACGCGCTCCTGGCGCTTTGTGTCGTCGATGGCCGTCACGCGGAAAAGGCCCGCGCTGCCCGCCGGCGTGAACACTTTAAACCAATCGTGCATGCGCACGGCGGGCGCGTCCTCGGCCAGCGTGATCTGCGCCGTGGACAGGCTCTCCAGGTTCAGCGTGGCGGACATGGCCGTGGGCGTCACCCGCGCCACCTCGCGCAGGCTGGAATCGAGCAGCCTCGGCAGTTTCGCGCTCACAGGTAACACCCCCTCACGGCAAACACGGCCTTGCAGGCGGTGTTTGCGGTGTAGGACGCCACCGTATACCCCGGCGCGGCGCTGAAGTCGTCTGCGCTGCTGGCGCTCCGCTTTTCCAGCTTGCTTGTGGCCGGGTCTGCTATCACCAGCACGCCGTTGTTGTCGTGGGTGATGGCCAGCGTGTTCCCGGCGGCCACGCCCAGGCCGGTGAAGTTCATCGTGTAAAACCCGAAGGACACGCTCAACGTGTTCAGCGTGCCGCCGGTGGGCGTGATGTAGATCTCCGGCCTTGCCTCGGCGCTGCCCGGAATCTCCAGCGCCCCGCCGCCGGAAGCGCCGGTCATGTGGAGCTCCACGGCCTCCTCGGCCTCCCAGTATGGCGTCGCCGCGGCTGTGAATTCCACGGTATAGCTGCCCGTCACGTCCCGCGCGCCGTTCAGCTCCGCGGGCTTGGTCAGCAGCACCCGGATCTGCTTGTGCGGCCTGTGGCTCGCCTTCAGCACGCCGTCCCGCGCCCATGCGTTCACGGCGTCCACGATTGCCGCCCGGTCCGCCAGGTTGAACAGCTCCCGAATGTCAAATTCAATGGTGATCTGCTTGCTCCGCCGCACACGGCCCATGATCCGTTGGCCGTTGCGCCCCGGCGCGTCCGCCCATGTCAATTCCTGGTCAGGCGCGTTTTCCGTGATATTGATCACGTGGATGCGGTTGTCGATATCCCGCAGCGCCGCGCCGTTGATCCATGCGTTCAGCCGTTTTTGCTCCCGCACGGGCTCACCTCCTCCGCGCCACCGTCGCGCCGATGTTGCTGTCCACATAGGGCGTGATGATGTCTGCCACCTCCTGCCCGTCCATCACCAGGGTAACGTGTACCATTTTCCCGCCGCCCTCCGCGCCGCCCGCGCCGCCCGGCATTTCCACCGGCTTGGACGTGGTCGCCGCCACCATGCGGCTGGTGGCCCGCTCCACGTCGCTGATGTTGTTCTCGATGCCCTCGGCGAAGCCCTGGGACACATACTCGCCCAGCGCCATCATCACCCGTGACGGGCTCTCGATCTGCAGCACGGACTGCAGCGCGCCGCTTACCGCGTTGGCCAGCCAGTTGGCCGCCTCGACAGCCTCGCCGCCCCTGTCATAGATGCCCTGGGCTACGCCCGCGGATATGTTGCCGCCGATCTCCGGCATGACGTCGGCGGTGCTTTGCGCGTCGCTGACAACGCCGTCCATCAGGCCGGTAAACTCGTCCAGGTTGTCCGGCAATACCCAGTCCATGCCGCCGTAGGCGAACTCCTGCCGCCAGTCGTTATAGGCCCGCAGCACATTCTGGTAACCGTCCAGCTCTTGCAGAGCGGCTGTGGCTTCGTCCGCCCGCTGGCTCGCTGCCTCAAAGTCCTCGCCTTCGACGTTCCAATCGTCAATCATGGCTTGCAGCTCTCGCTGCGCGGTCACGTACTCGACAAACGCTTCCTTCAGGCCCGTGGTTTCATCCGTTGCCCTGTTGATGGCGTCCACACTTCCGCGCCGTCCATGCTCGGCGCTGTAGTTGCTGCCCGCCTTGAACAGCAGCCCCACGCCCGCCAGCGCGGCAGTGCCGGCCACCGTCGCCCCGACGCCGATGCCGCCGGCGGCCTTCGCGGCGGCGGCTGTCCCGGTGTTTGTGGCTGCGTTCGCGGCGGTCGCCGCTGTGCCGCCTGCCACGCTCTTGACCTGGCCCCAGTTGATGCCCTTGATCAGCTGCAGCACGCTCAGCACGTCCTTGGAAACGGTCAACGCGCCCCATGCCCCGGCCATTGCACCTATTGCCCCGACCACGAGATCCCCATGGTCTACCAGCCACGCCAGCCCGTTCACCACGCCGTTGATCAGGCCCTCGGCCTTTTTCATGGCTTCCTGCCAGTCGGTCTGTGCGATTTTTTCGCCCACGCCGGCGATGGCGTCGCGCAGCCCGCTCAGCGCTTCCTGCCCCTCAGTGGAGGATATGAATTCGTTGAACGCGCCCAGCGCGTCTGTGGCCGCGGAAGCCGCCGCCTCAAACGCCGGGGCAAGCTCGGCCAGTATTGTGTATTTGGTTTGGTCGAAGCTGGCCTGAAGGTTGTTTACCGTGTCGTCCAGGGATGTCAGCTTGTCGATGCTCTCCTGGGTGACGGCCTTGTCCTTGCCCGCTTCGATGAAATCTTTATAGGCCGCGCTGCCGGCTTTCACCAGCGGCATCAGCTCGTCAAACGACCGACCGAACAGGTCCATCGCGATCTGGTCGCGGCGGCTGGTGTTTCCCACCTGGCCCAGCGCGTCCACCACGTCCCAAAATACGTCCATGGTGTCCCGCGCGCTGTGGGTCAGCGGGTCCAGGTTCGCCACGTTGATCTCGTTCAGCGATTTCAGTATTTCATCGGTCGGTTCGTCCAGTTTGCTGTTCAGTCGTTTATAGGCCCCGCGGATGGTGTCCACGCTGGAATCTATCATGTTGCTGGCGTACACCCATCCCTGATAGGTCTCCACGTCCAGCCCGGCCACGTCGGCGTTTGTCTGCAGCTCGTCCGCCCAGCCCGCCGCGCCGCGCTCCAGGTTCCACATGCTTGTGGCCGCCCGGCCCGCGGTTTTGATGATCGTGCCGATCCGCTCGCGCACGTTGTCGATGGCCGTGATCGTCGCCGTGAAGTCCACGCCTCCGGAGATCTTGTCCATCTGGTCCTTGTAATCGACCGCGTCCGTCGTGGTGTCGTCGAACGCCTGCCCTTGTTCGCCTAACTCTTTTTCCGTGTCGTTCAACTCGCGCTCCATTCTCACAAGCGCGGTCTTTGACAGGTTCAGTTTTGTCCGCCATGTTGCCATGGCCTTTGAGTTCGGGTCAACGCCGCCTTCCTTCAATGCCTTCACGGCGGCCTCGGCGGATTCCACCGCCTTTTTTTGCTCGTTGATCTTCTCGCGCAGGATTCGCGCCTTGTCCGCGGCGTATTGCTCCGCGTCGCCGGTCGCCTCAAACTGCGCCTGTGCCAGCTTTTGCTCGCTGTTGAGTACCTTGATGGCGCTGGCGGCGTCGGACATGCCCTTTTTGAATTGGTTTTCGCCCGTCAGCTTCAGCTCGGTCTTGATTTCCCGCTTGCCCGCCACGCTATCACCTCTAATCCTTTTGCCGCTTTATGCCGTGCTGCTGGTCGTCATACCGCTGGCGCAGCACGTACAGGTCACAAACCATTCCAGGGGCCAGCTTCCGCATTTCCGCGTAGGCCAGCCCCGCTACCAGCCCGAAGTGGACGATCTTTCGATAGGTCAGCCGCTTGGACTTTCTTTTTTTTTGATCTCCTCCAGCACCAGGTCGACCTCGTCGTCCTCGCCGGGTCCCTCCTCGGTCTCCATGCGCATGCCCTCGCCGATGCAATCCACCACCGGCTTGATGGCGTCGATCAGCCAGCCCGGCGTCGCGGTCTTGCGCAGCTCCTCGGCGGTGGGCACGGTCTCGCCGTCCTTCGCCGCGGCCTGCATCATCGCCGAAATGGCGCACAGCAGCACGCGCCGGTCCTCGCGCGTCGCGATCTTGAATGTCACGGCGTCAATGGTTTTCCCCGCCGTCTGCTCGATCAGGTCCATGGCCTCCAACGTGAACGCCATCGGCCATTCCTTGCCCCTGAATTTCAGCGTTGTCATGCTTGTCACCTCAATGTCAGACGTTCGCGGCTCAGATGTTGGCTTTGTCGTTCAGCCAGGCGTCGGCGGCGGCCAGCGTGTCGAATTCTTTGTGGACCATCACGCGGCTTTTCAGCTCCGCGTTGTTGCGCACGGCCAGGATTCGGCCCGTCAGTACCGTCTCGCCCCACTCGATGCTCTCGCCCTTGGTGTTGTCCTCGATGGAATCCTCGGCAAACTGAACTTTGTGCAGCCATATGCCTTCATACTTCAGCACGCCGTTTTTGCGCAGCACGCGGATGTAGCCGAAGCCCACCGCGGGCGAAGCGTCGGTGGCCACCTCGTACTCGCCGGAGGACGCGCTGACCTGCTCGTCGCCCAGCATCAGCGTGCGCACCTCCTGCGTGATGCCTGAGTTGGTAAAGCTGATGTCGCCGGACTGGATGCCGTTGTCGCGGGCGTCCTCCACGTCGTCGCCATAGTGGCTGGTGTCCGTGCGGTTCCAGGTGATCGTGGCCGCCACGGCGTTGCCCACGGCCATGCCGGTGCCGTAGGTAATGGCCTGGCCCTCGGTCTCTGCGCTGATCGGCGCGACAGCCGGGTGCAGCATGCCGATTCTCAAAACCTCTCTCATGGTGTTTCACTCCTTAATTCTTGGTCTTGCGCAGGCCGCCGCCGGTCGTGTTGGGCGTCAGCTGCACGTGTGGCACCTTGCCGGTGCTGATAAATTCGTCCCAGGTGTCATTCATGGCCGGGATGGCGTAGTCCTCGGAGTATTTGTCCGCGTCGTCTACCCAGTGCGTCGCGGGCAGCTTCGACGTGCCATAGTGCAAAACAAACGCCTTCTCGGCGTTGCGCACGCCGTGGCGGTCCCTGCCCTGCGGATAGATGTCGATGCTGTACGCGCCGCCCACGTCCACGGGCTCCCGCGCGAAGCCGATGCTGTTGATCATGTCGCCGGTGTCCCGCAGCTCATGCTCCTCGGCTGCCTGTTTCCAGGCTTTCTTGACGCCCTCGGCGCCGGCCAGCAGCACGGCCTTGGCGGCCTCGCCGGATTCCTCGCCCATTCGCCGCATTTCCGCCACCATGTCGTCGATGCCGCTCATGTTGAACCGCGCCATTCAGATCCCCTCACAGTCGAAAATGTGGTGGATGTAGCCGGTGTCCCGCTCATAGTCCACCTCATAGGCAAATGCGACGCGCGGCTCCGCCTCCAGCGCCGCGCGCATGGCCGGCGCGATGGCGTCGGCCTCGTCCTTCGTGAACCGGTCGACCTGAAACGCCCACGCCTCCACCTTGTGGCCGTCGTCGCCCTCGATTGGCAGCGGGCGAAGCTCCTGCCACACGGTATAGGCGTCGGTTCCCTGATAGGCGCTTTCGTAGTGTCCGGCGTTTTCGTCCACGGCCACCACAATGGCCCTGATCTCCTCCACCGTCACGGCGTCACCACCTCCAGGCTCAGATCGGTGATCAGCTCGCCGCTCTCGTCGTCCCGCCCGTGATAGGCCCGCGTCACCTCGTACACGGTGCCCACGTTCAGGTTGGAGAGCAGCTCCACCCGGTCATGGTTGGCGATATTCCGGTTCTGTAGGATGCGCACCCGCGCGTCCGTGCGTACCTCCTCGCGTTTTTCCGTTGGGCGCATGGGCGTTGTCTCAAAACTGAGCTCCCCATACCATCCCCGATGGATCTGCACGTTTTCAAATGACGGCTTCCCACCGGGCGGGGCGGTGTTCCGCTTGCGGTACACCGTACAGATGCCGCTATCAAGTAACACCGCTTTCAAGCCACCTTTCAAAACGCGCATAGCGCAGCCATTCCGGCATAGCGCCGGGCTTGTCCCTGTTCTGGTACTGCCACGCGGCCAGGTCCACCACCAGCATCAGATCCCGCGTCTCGCTCGTCAGGTTGATGCCGATGGCGGTCAGCTGCTGGGCCGCCGATTCGATTCTGCGGCCCAGCATGTTGTCCAGCGAGGTGTCACCCGGCAGCCGGTTCAGCCTCGATTTCAGCAACTCCAGCGCAGCCGCGCTGTCGATGGCGCTCGTAGTGTTGTCAGCCACGGGTCACACCTCCCCGCATTTGATCAGCCGTTGCCGGCGGTCGCTTCCTGGTTGGCCGTGTCGGTTGGGAACGTCATGGTGGCGTTGGGCGTGGTGCCCTTGATGCCGATGGCCACGAACGCCTCCGCGATCAGCGGCATGCCGTCATAGCGGGCCGTCGCCTTGAACACGGTCTGATCCTGCAGGAAACGCACATGCTCGCTGGAGGCGAACTGGGTGCCCGCGCGCTCGGCCAGCAGGTAGTTGTCGAAATATCCGCTGATGATCACGTTGTCCGGGATGAAGGACAGCGTCTCGATGGCGCCGCCCACCACGGGCATGGTGGCGCCGATGCCGGTCACGATCGCGCCGGCGGCGTTGATGCTCAGCGCCTCGGCCATCATGGCGGCATGGGTGGTCTCGTTCATCACGTGCACCAGGCCGTTGCGGGCATACTTGTTTTTGGCAGCTCCGAACGCGGCCACCAGGTTCTGGAACAGCTTCACGCCGGTGCTGTTCGCGGCGCTGATGGTGATCACGTTGGTGGTGTGCAGGTCAGCCCAGGCGCGCGCGGTGGCCGGATAGCCGGTCGGGGCCTGCGTCTGCACCAGGCGGGAAACGATGCCCTGGGGCATTTTCATCGTGGTGCTGGCGTTGCGGCCGTACAGGATGGACTTGTCCAGCGCAATGCCGATTGCCTGGCCTTCGGCGTTCACGATCTCGGACGCCAGCGCCACGTCGGAATCCTCCAGGTTCGCGTTGCAGACCGCGAAGAAGCCGCCCACCTTGAAGCAGTCGACCTCGGCGTCGTTGAATACCAGCGTCAGCTCGTTCAGTGCGGCGCAGCAGTCGGTCCAGATGGCCTCCGGCACCGCGCCCATGATCAGCATGCGGGCGGTTCCGCCCACGCGGCGCACGTCGACGTGCTTATACAGCTTGCTGTAGTTGCTCACGTTCTCGCGCAGCAGGCCCAGCAGCACCTCGGGAATGGTCAGGCCCACGTTTGTGATGGCCCGCTTCTCCTTCATGGCGGAGCGGATCTCGGTCAGGTAGTTTTTCACGTCCTCGCGGGTGACGATGGTCGCCAGCCTGTCGCGCAGGTTCATGCCCGGAATGCGGGCGTCACGGGTAATCATGGTTTTATTCTCCTCTCTCTGTTCGTTCTGTGCCGGCGGCGTCGCCGCGGGCGGTGTCGTGTCCTGTTTGGCCTCCTCGGCCTCCAGGTCGTTCTCCAGGCCCTCGATCTCGCGCTCCAGCGCGCCCACGGCCTCGGTGTGCGCGGCCTTCTCGGCGTCAAAGGCGTTTACCGCCTCCTCCACCGCGGCCTTTTCGGCGTCGTTGGTGACCTCCTCCACCGCCTTGGTCAGTTCGGCCTCGCGCTTGGTGAAGTCGGCGTCCTTCTTGCGCAGGGCTTCCAGCTCCTTGTGCTTGTTGTCAATCTGCTTCTTCAGCAGCAGCGCCTTCAGTGCCATGCTCCAGCACTCCTTTCATTTTTGCTTTCCACGCCTCCAGCCGCTTCGCGTTGATGTCGTCGCGCTCGGCAGCCCGCGCGGAGATGTTGGTGGCCTCATAGGCCGGGAAGGTACAGGCGGAAACCTCGTACAGCGCAACCTCGCGCAGCGTCCAATGCACGGAGCCGTCGTCGCGGACCTCGGTGTCCTGCTTGACGATATCAAAGCCGAAGGAACACTGGTCAACATCGCCGCGCTTCACGCGCTCATACAGGTTCATGGCGTCCCGGTCGTTCGGATTGATCGAAACGTCGCCCCATAGCCCGCGCGAATCCTCCCGCAGCTCCAGCGTTCCGGCCTTGGTTCTCCCCAGCACCAGCGTCGTGTCGTGGTTCACCAGTGCGCGGATATCCCCCGCCAGCGTGTCTGAAAACGCACCGGGCGCGATGCTCTCGCTCATGCCCGGCCCGATCTCATACACGCTGTTAAAAACGGCGAAATAGCCCATGATGTGGGGCGTCTCGCCGTCCTCCCTCGTTTGAAATTCAGTGGCGACAGCGCGAAGCTGTCTCATCTTTTCGCTCATCGCTATCTCCTTTCGTCCTCAGCGGGCACCTGTCCGCCTGCTCCGTCAGCACGCACCAGCCCTTGCATGGCTTGTATCGCTGGTGGCCGCACAGGCCTCCGCCCGCGCATTGTATGCGCATTTGCCCGTCGTAGCTGGCCCGCGGGCATGTCAGTGTCAGTTTCATTCTTGCACCAGCTTCTTTTGATCCCCGGATTTCTCATAGGGGATGTAGTTTTCAAGCGGCCTGTATTCCTTCAGGCCCGCCGGCGGCAGATACACGCGATCTCGCCACTCGTCGCCGTTTACCCAGCCGCGATCACCGCCGGATTGCAGGATGTCGGAGACGTTCTTCAGGTCGTAGTCCAGCAGCGACCAGAAGTTAAACCGCAGATACCAGTCCGGCGACAGGATCAGCCCGCGCGTCAGCTCCTGCTGGATGCCCAGCGCGATGGCGCGGATCTTCGTCTGTATGAAATTGTTCCACTCGTCCCGCTTGAACTCGCCCACGCCCACCAGGTACGGCGGCACGCCCACCACGGACGCCACCGCCCGCCGGTCCAGCTCGATGGTGTCCCGGATGGCCAGATCGTCCAGCGTCAGCGGCTTCACCTGCTCCACGGCGAAATCGCCCGCCGGGATGATCCACGGCTGCCCCGGCGATTCCGGCTTCACATAGCTGTCGATTAGCTTTTTCCGCCCCTCCGGGCTCGCGAATTCCGGCGACAGCGCGGCCACTTTCACGATCACGCTCGGCTTGAATTCGCTGGACAGGAAAGCGTTCACCGTCTTTTGCGCCTGTTTCAGGTTTTGCGCGATGTCGCGCAGCGTCACGGTCAGGCCCTGGCCCTTCCACAGGAATTCCCGGTCCGGGTTATAGGTGAAGTGCAGCACGTCCTCGGGCTTGCGCGCCACGCCGTCGATCAGTATGCGGTAATCCCGCCGGGATCCGTATACGGGCATAAACTGTACGCGGTCCGCGGCGATGGGCTCCAGCGATTGCAAAATGCCCTTGTGGGTGTGCGGCACCACCACCGAATTCCCCGCGCCGTACAGCAGTAGGTTCATAACGATTGCCGTCATCCACTCGCTACGCGTCATGTTGTCGCACGGCGTAATGTCGATTTTTTTAGACAGCTCGTTCTGGATCCGCACGTCGCCCTGCTTCGTGTTGCTCATCAGGTATATGGTCATACTCCCGATCAGCTCCGCAATCCGCAGGCATGCCGTCTGGATCTCCGGGATATCGCAAAGCCGCGTGTAACCCGGCATGCAGATATCCTCGTCGCGCAGCCACAGCGCCAGCGCGCTGTTCACCGGCGCGTTGCGCGTCTGTATGGCCCGCGCCGTCGCGCGTCTACGCTTGCTCAATCACTCACCCCCACCAGCCCTTATACTGGTCCCGCTTCTCCGTGCCCTCCAGCATCCGCACGCAGGCGAACACGCTGGCGTCAAACAGGTCGATTCTGTGCTCGGGCTGAACCTTGTCATATTGCACCAGGTCGTCGGTTTTCTCGATGGCGCGGACGTTCGCCACGCAATACTCATAGGCTTCGCTGTGCAGGTAGTACAGCGCGCCGTCCTTCGCCGCCTTTTCGATATGCCTGAAGCCTTTGGATTTCAGCATATACAGCTGCGGCTGGTGGATCACGTTGAAGCCCGCCCGCTTCATCAGCGGGATGTATTCCTCGCCGGCGAATTTCTCATCGTGGCCCACCTCGACGATGTTGAAGCCCGCCGCCCGCATGTCAATGAACCATTGCACAATGTCGCCATAGTTCACCGTCGGGCTGTTGCACAGCGTCAGCCAGCCGTCATCTTGCCAGCCAAATAGCGGGATGCTGTCCTCCTCGGCCTTCCGCGCCGCCTCCGGCAGCGGGAAAAATGCGTGGGTGATGATGATATCCACGCCCTGATAAACCCCGTACAGCGCCGCTGCGGTCAGGTCGTGCACGCGGGAAAGGTCCGCGCCGCCGTACCATTGCACCGGCAGCTTCGCCAGCTCCTCCATCGTCCAGCCGTGCTTTGCGTCGCTTCGTTTGAACTCGGCCAAATCGAAATAGGCCAGCAGCGCCGTTGTGTAGATGTCCAGCGAGCGCGAAAGGAAATCCTTGCGCTGCTGCGGGTCGTTTTGGGCCTGCAGCGCCTCCTGCAGGATATCCGCCGGGCGGATGGTCACGCCATAGGACGGGTTAGCCTTCTGGTGCTGGATCGGGTTTGTGTAATCCACGTTCCCCTTCTCGTCCTGGTCGGCGCGGGCGATGAATACGAACAGCGAATCATCGACGATCTGCCCGGTAACCACCTTGATGCCGTATTCCTGGCGGCGGTAGTTGAAGCTATTGATGTCGTCGCCCGCCGTGGTGATGCCGATGCATAGCCGGTTGGTGTAGGCTTTGCCGGCCTCGCGGAATCGGTTATACTGCGCAGCCTTCTTGAAGGCGTGCACCTCGTCGCATATGGCAATCGGCGCGTTGAAAGAATCCTGCACGTCCGGGTTGGAGGCCAGCGCCTCGATGTGCAGCGAACCGCACGGGCGCTCCTCCTCGTCCAGGAATTCGATGTGCAGGCTGTGCTCCGCGTTGTTGTTGCGCACCCTGAATTCCTCGATCATGTGCCGGTATTTCAGGGTGAACAGGATATCGTCGAAAGATTGCGTCGCCTGTTTCAGCGAAGCGGCTACGATGTAGATCTTCGCGCCGCTCTTGCGCTCCAGCAGGCCCAGCGCGAACGCCAGCGCCGCCACGAACAGCGTTTTCCCGTTTTTCCTCGGGACCTCGATATAGGCTTCCTTGAAGCGGCGCTCGTTGCGCCCCTTGTAGTAAAAGCCCACCAGGTTGTAAACGACGAACACCTGCCACGGCTGCAGGATCAGCGGCGTGCCCGTCAGTGGCGTGCCGTCCAGCGCTTGCCCCTGGTTGTGCACCATCACCCGCTCGATGATGTTGCACACGAAATCCGGATCCTTTGTGCGCAGCTTCAGGTCCTTGCGTTCCAGATCCGCCAGGAACCGCCGCGCCGCGGCCTGTACCTCGGCCCCGCACACGATCACGCCGGCGGCCTTCGCCTCTTCGGCGGTTTGCCAGGCCACCTCCGCCGACGCGGCGCAGGCCTTCGCGTAGGCGACGGCGATCTTCTTGAATCGCTTTGCCCTCGGCCTAACCAATGCCGCTCAACGCCTCTCCCAGGGCAGACCGCCGCTTGTGCTTCATTTCCGCCTCGTTGATGCGCTTTAACCCCGCCGGCGTCAGCCCCAGGTCCCGCCAGTAGGCCAGCGCGTCCCGGTTTAGATCGTTGATCAGGCGAAGCACCGGGTTTTGTTCCCAGTTGGTCGCGCCCGCTTTGTTGGTGTGCTCGGTCAGCACTTCGCCGCCCTGCTCCTGAAATATGGCCTCGGCGTCGTCGCGCCTTTCAAGGATGGCGGCCAGCGTGTCGATCACATCATCAAAATAGTCCCGATAGGTTCCCGCGGCCCGACAACTCGCAGAGATTCGGGCAATCCACAAGGCTTTTTCCACGCCTGGCACCCCCTTTTCCCAAAATTCCGGCGCGGTTGGAAATACCTGCCCCCTCCGGTCCC
>CACYWI010000017.1 GCA_902778045.1 uncultured Eubacteriales bacterium | reverse complement strand
TGGGTGCGGATGATTTCATCGCGATTATCCATAACACATTCTCCATGATATGATTGCTTCCATCAAAGGAATAACCGATGTTTGCCATCGGTTATTCCACTTGATGGATGCGGCGTTTATTCGGCGTCCGCCTTCTTTTTCCTCGGCGCCCTGGGCTTTTTCGCGGGGGCCTCCCCGTCCTTCGGGGCGGCCTTCTTCGCTGCGGGCTTCTTTGCCGGGGCCTCCTCGGCCTTCGGGGCGGCGGCCTTCTTCGCCGCGGGCTTCTTTGCCGGGGCCCTTCGGGGCGGCGGCCTTCTTCGCCGCGGGCTTCTTTGCCGGGGCCTCCTCGGCCTTCGGCGCCGCCTTCCTGCGGGCGGCGGGCTTTTTGGCGGGCTTCTCCTCGGCCTTGGGCGCCTCCGCCACGGGCTCGCCCTCGGGCCTCAGCAGCTTGCCGTACAGATCCAGATACTGCTTCGCCGACTGGTCCCAGCCGTACTGGCCCTTCATGGCGCGCACGGCCAGGCCGTTGAACACGTCGCGCTGGTCGTGGAACATCCTCACGGCGTTCTCGATCACATGCAGCATGTCGTGGGCGTTGTAGTACAGGAAGGTAAAGCCGTTGCCGTCGCCGGTGAACTCGTTATAGGCCAGCACGGTGTCCCTCAGGCCGCCGGTTTCGCGGGTGATGGGCAGCGTGCCGTAGCGCAGCGAGATCAGCTGGGAAAGGCCGCAGGGCTCGAACAGCGAGGGCATCAGGAACAGGTCCGCCGCAGCATACAGCTTGTGGGCCAGGGCGCTGTTCATCTGGAAGTTGGCCGACACCTGCAGCGGGTACTTCCACTGGGCCCAGCTGAACAGATCCACATAGCGGCTCTCGCCCATGCCCAGCACCACCAGCTGCGCGCCGGTGTTCATGATCTCCGGCAGCACGCACTCCACCAGGTCCAGGCCCTTCTGGCCGGACAGGCGGGTGATCATGGCGATCATGGGCACATCGGCGTCCACGGTCAGCCCCAGCTCGCGCTGCAGCGCCAGCTTGTTCTCCACCTTCCTGGCAAAGGTCTTTGCGGTGTAGGTCTGGGGAATCAGCTTGTCCTTCTCCGGGTCGTACTCCTCGGTATCGATGCCGTTGAGTATGCCGGACAGGTGATCCACGCGGCTGCGCAGCAGGCCGTCCAGGCGCTCGCCGTAGTAGGCGGTCTGGATCTCCTGGCTGTAGGTGGGGCTGACGGTGGTGATCTCATCCGAGAACACGATGCCGCCCTTCATGCACGAGCACATGCCGTAGAATTCCAGGGCGTCGCTGGTGTAGGCCAGGTTGCCCAGGTACAGCAGGTCCTCGATGGTGTCGATGGGAAACAGCCCCTGGTATTGCAGGTTGTGGATGGTATATACCGTTCTGATGTTCTGGAACAGCTCCAGCTGGCGGTATTGCAGCTTGTGCAGCACCGGGATCAGGCCGGTCTGCCAGTCGTTGCAGTGCAGTATATCGGGGATGAAGTCGATCTTGGGCAGGGCCTCCATCACGGCGCGGCAGAAGAAGGCAAAGCGCTCGCCCTCGTCGCCGCCCATGCCGTAGATGTAATCCCGGCCGAAGTACTGCTCGTTGTCCACGAAATAGAAGGTGATACCCGCGTATTCCAGCGTTTCGATGCCCACATACTGTCTGCGCCAGCCGAGGTTGACGTAGAAGTACAGCATGTGCTGCATTTTTTCGCGCCATTCAGCGCCGATGGCCTTGTACAGCGGCAGGATGACCCTTACATCCTCGCCCGCCTTCCGGATTTCCCTGGGCAGCGCGCCGATCACATCCGCCAATCCTCCGGTTTTGACGAACGGTACGCATTCAGAGGTTGCGAACAGAATCTTCATGGCTGTCCCTCCTATCGGATTAAGATGTTTCCCTTTTGATCAGATTACAGCGTGATGTTCTTGCCGATCACGATCGGATACTGCTTCTGGCCGATCAGGCGGCTGTGGCTGCGGATGGTGACGGCCTTGTCGAAGATCACGTTCTCAAGCTCCACGTCGTCCTCGATATAGCCGTCCTGCATGATCACGCAGTTCTTCAGCTTCGCGCCCTTTGCGACGTTGACGCCGCGGAACAGCACGCAGTTCTCCACCTCGCCGTCGATCACGCAGCCGTCGGCGATGATCGAATTGCCGACCTTCGCGTTGCCGCGGTAGATGGTGGGAATGGAATCGCGGGTCTTGGTGTACACCGGGTTGGCGCCGAACAGCTCGCTGCGCACGCCGGGCTTCAACAGGTCCATGTTGAAGTTGAAGTAGCCCCGGATGGTTTCGATGCGGCGGTAGTAGCTCTGCTCCTCATACGCCATGATCTTCAGCGCGCCGGAATTGATGAACGGGCGCAGCACGTCGGCGTACAGGTCGTGGCTGCCGTGGCTGATGACCTGGTCCACCACGTAAATCAGCATGGTGCGCTTGATCATCATCACGTTCAGGTACAGGTTTTCATAGGTGGCCGCGTTGGGGTTGATCTCGATGTCGGTGACCACCCGGTTGTCGTTGATGTTCAGGTAGCAGTGGTTGTTCTTCGAGGACGAGGAGAACTCCGTGATCTCCGGCGTGGCCTTTTTGTACATCAGGGTGATGTCCGCGCCGGTGCGGATGTGCTGCTGGATCATCGGCTCGAAGCTGGTGTTCATGATGTAATCGCTGTTGGTCAGGATCACATACTCCTGGCGCGAGCGGCGCAGGTAATCGAAGTTCGCGCGCAGCGCGTCCAGCACGCCGTTGTACTCGCCGCCGTTCTCCCGGGTCAGGAAGGGGGGCAGTATGAACAGGCCGTTGTTGCGGGTATGCAGGTCCCAATCCTTGCCTGAGCCCAGGTGGTCCATCAGGGAATGATAGTTCTTCTGGGCGATGATGCCGACATTGCGGATATTGGAATTGACCAGGCTGGAGAGTACGAAATCGATGATGCGGTAGCGGCCGGCCACGGGGATGGCGGCCACCGCGCGCTGGCTGGTCAGCTCACGCAGCGTGAGGTCGTCCTTTGAGGTGTAGACAATGCCCATGACATCGTTCATATTAGGCGCCCTCCCTTCGGGAAATTTCTTCGGTGTCCACCTGTTCGCCGGCCTTCACCACAAAGCCCTCGGGCAGCGTGGTGTCCTGGCCGATCAGGGCGATGTCGCCCTGGGCCTCGCCGACGACGCAGCCGGCGGAGATCACGCAATCCTCAGACACGATGGCGCGGCGCACCACGGCGCCGGCTTTGATCACCGTGCCGGGCATGATCACGCTGTCCTCGACCACGGCGCCGGCCTCCACCTTCACGCCCGCGAACAGCACGCTGTCGCGCACGGCGCCGGCGATGTCGCAGCCCTCGGTGACCATGGAATTGTTGACCTCGGCCCCGTCCGCGATGAAGTGGGGCGGCATGACCGGCGTGCGGGAATAGATCTTCCAGCGCGGGTCGGTCAGGTCGAACTCCGGCGGGGTCTTCAGCAGGTCCATGTTCGCCTCCCACAGGCTGGCGATGGTGCCCACGTCCTTCCAATAATCGGTGAAGGCGTAGGCGTACAGGGCCTTGTTGTCCCGCAGCAGGTTCGGGATGATGTTCTTGCCGAAGTCGTTCTTGGAGTTCGGATCGGCGTTGTCGTCGGTCAGGTATTTCTTCATCACGCTCCAGGTGAAGATGTAAACGCCCATGGAGGCCAGGTTGCTCTTGGGCTGCTTCGGCTTCTCCTCAAATTCGATGATGGCGTCGTTCTCGTCCACGTTCATGATGCCGAAGGACGGCGCGACCTCCCACGGCACGGGGCGCACGGCGATGGTCACGTCGGCCTTGCGCTCGATGTGGGCGTTCAGCATGCGGTTGTAATCCATCTTGTAGATGTGGTCGCCGGAGAGCACCAGCACGTATTCGGGGTCGAACTGCTCGATGAACCCGAAGTTCTGGAAGATGGCGTTGGCCGTGCCCTTGTACCACTCGCTGCTGTCGGCGGTGGCGTAGGGAGGCAGCACGTAAACGCCGCCGTAGCTGAGGTCCAGATCCCAGGTCTGGCCGGAGCCGATGTAGCTGTTCAGCTCCAGCGGCCGGTACTGGGTCAGCACGCCGACGGTGTCGATGTTGGAGTTGGTGCAGTTGGACAGGGGAAAGTCAATGATGCGATACTTTCCGCCAAAGGGCACGGCAGGCTTGGCCATGACCTTGGTCAGAAGTCCGAGGCGGCTTCCCTGACCGCCAGCCAGAAGCATGGCGATACACTTCTTCTTTTTCACGCTATCCCTACTTTCATATTGCTTGTGTGAACGGGAGCTTATCCCCGTTACCAAATCATAATATAGTATACAACATCTTTTCTAAAAAATCTATACCCAAATGCACTTTTTTGAGAATATTTTGTACGCGGCGTTGATATGCGGGCGATCAGCTCCCGGCGGCGGGCCCAAACGGCTGGCATTTGGGAAGAATTAACATTCAAAACGTTGTATTTGGTCATTTGCTATGTTATGTTTTACCTGTAATTAACTGAGTAAAGGGGTTTTCTTCATGAAAAAGTGGCTTGCCGCAATGGTGTTGCTGGCGATGGCGCTGCCTACGGTCGCTTTTGCCGAGTACGACGCGGAAATCGAGGCCGCGCCTGTCGATGAAACGGTGGAGGAGTTCACGCTGAGCCTGGACGGCGAGCTGCCCCTGGAGCTGGCGGAGCCGGAGCTGCTCGGGGAAGAGGTCGAAATCGCCGCGCCGGAGGACGCGGAGCCCGCCGTCGCCGTAGAAGTCTCGGCGGCGGAGCCCGCGCTGCCCAAGGCCGCCGGCGTCCCCCTGGACGAGGCCCACTTTCCGGACAGCAGATTCCGCGGGTTCCTTTCCGCAAAACGCGATCTGAACGGCGACGGCGCGCTTTCGGACGACGAGATCTCCCGTATCACAAAATACGATAACTTCAATGTCAGGGCCACTTCGCTGGTGGGCATCCGCTATCTGAAGTCGCTGGAGGAGTTGAACTGCGATTGTTCGTACCTGTCCAGCCTGGATGTCTCGAAGCTCACGGCCCTGCGCACGATCCAGTGCTCAGACTGCAGCCTCACGAGCCTGAACCTCTCCGGCTGCACGGCGCTGACCTCTGTGGATGCTCACGACAATAAGCTGACCAGCGTGACGCTGTCCGGCTGCAAGGCGCTCAAGGAGCTCTATCTGATATCCAACAAGCTGACGCAGCTGGATCTGTCCGGCTGCCCGAACCTTGAAACGCTGAGCTTCCAGGAAAACCCGATGGACCGGATCGATGTGTCCGGCTGCATGGCGCTGAAATACCTGAACCTGTGCGACTGCCAGCTTGAAAGCCTGGATGTCTCAAAACATGACAAGCTGCTTGAGCTGACCTGCGACAGGAACCGGCTGACCAGCCTGAACCTCTCCGGCTGTAAGGCGCTCAAAAGTCTGTGTTGCAAAAAAAACCAGCTGTCGGAGATCGATGTCTCCGATTCGCCGAACCTGCAGGATATCACCTGTTACGGTAATCCGATGACCCTGCTGGACATCAGCGGCTGCGAAAAGCTGATCGAGGCCTTTGGCAACGATCCCGACATCGGCAAAAATAATAAGAAGTATGCCAGCTACGGCTACATGATCTACTGCGACAAGAAGCTCGAGATCGTCAAGGACGGGAAGATATCCCTGTCCAGCGCCGACGTGGCGCACACCGACGTGAAGCTTGAGTACGACGGCAAGGCCAAGACCCCCGCCGTCACGGTGACCCTGAACGGCAAGACCCTGACGCGGGACACGGACTACACCGTGTCCTACAAGGACAATGTCGAGCCTGGCACGGCGACGGTCACGGTCAAGGGCATCAACAAGTACAAGGGCAAGGCCGTGGCGACCTTCGAGATCGTCGCGACGAAGAAGCCGAAGCTGGCGGCCAAAGAGGCGACCGTGTCTGTCGGCGGCAAGCATGTGCTGCTGGCGGCCGACAGCCCTGTGGCCGCGGCGGACTGCGACTTCAAGTCCTCCGACAAGTCCGTGGCTACCGTCAGCAAGAAGGGCGTCGTCAAGGGCGTCGCTCCGGGCGAGGTCACGATCACGGCAAAGCCCAAGGAGGGCGGCAAGTCGGTCAAGTGCAAGGTCACCGTGGTAAAGCCAGTGGAATCCATCACCCTGAACAAGACCACCGCGACGATCAAAAAGGGCAAGACGAAGCAGCTCGAAGCCACCGTGCTGCCAAAGGACGCCACGAACCGTAAGGTGAAGTGGACCAGCAGCGACACGAGCGTCGCCACCGTGGACAACAAGGGCCTGGTCACCGCCCTGAAGGTAGGCGAGGCGACCATCACCGCCAAGGCCAAGGATGGCAGCAAGGTCAAGGCCAAGTGCAAGGTGACCGTGATAAGACCTGTGAAATCCATCACCCTGAACAAGACCACGGTGACGATCAAAAAGGGCAAGACGAAGCAGCTGAAGGCCACCGTGCTGCCCGAGAACGCCACGAACCGTAAGGTGAAGTGGACCAGCAGCGACACGAGCGTCGCCACCGTGGACAGCAAGGGCCTGGTCACCGCCCTGAAGGTGGGCGAGGCGACCATCACCGCCAAGGCCAAGGATGGCAGCAAGGTCAAGGCCAAGTGCAAGGTGAAGGTAAAGAAGAGCAGCAACTGGGTGCTGGCCATGTTGTCTGACGGCACGAAGGAGCTGAAGGTGGGCGGCAGTACCAAGCTGTCCGCCGCGACGACCGATGGCGTGACCGTCACCTGGTCCAGCAGCGACAGCAATGTGGCCAAGGTCAGCTCGAAGGGCAAGGTCACCGGCGTCGGCGAGGGCAAGGCGAAGATCACCGCCACGGCGTCCAAGCAGGATTCTCTGGGCAATAAGAAGGTCAGCGTGACGATCACCGTGAAGGCCAATGGCAAGAAGGTGACCTCCATCACGCTGAACCACACCAAGGCGATCATCAAGACAGGCAAGCAGCTGCAGCTGAGCGCCAAGGTGAAGCCCGACGACGCCGCCAACAAGGAGATCGAATGGGCCACCAGCGATAATTCCATCGCCACAGTGGACGGCAACGGCCTGGTCACCGGCAAGAAGCAGGGCAAGGTCACCATCACCGCCAAGGCGAAGGACGGCAGCGGGCTGCAGCAGAGCTGCGCGCTGACCGTGTATGAATTCAAGCTGTCCGCCAAGACGCGCAACCTCGGCTTTGGCGAATCCGTGACCGTGGAGGCGAAGGTGCCCCCGCTGAAGACGGCGAACCTCAGCTTCACCGTGGACGATGAGAGCGTCGCCACGATCAACGCGACGAAGGGCATACTTTCCGCCAAGAGCAAGCAGGGCACGGTCAACGTCACGGCAGAGGTCGTCGTCGGCAAGACCTCGGTGAAGGAAAAGCTGAAGTTCTGGGTGTGGGGCGCGAAATCCTACGAGGGCTTCACCGGCATGGCGCTGGCGGAGATCAAGAGCAATGCCAACCAGAAGATACTGGATGCGCTGGACAAGCTGTATACCGGCATGGAGGGCGAAATGACCACGACCCAGTCGGCCCTGCAGAACAAGGTCGCGGCAAGCATCGGGATCCAGATGGCCAACGGGGTTGGCGTAGAAAATAATGTTACAAAGGCTCAGTTGGATGAATTCATAAGGCAGTTTACCGAGATGATCGATCCGGAAGAGCTGAAGGCCAAGGATTTTTCCGACTGCAAGACCAGCGCCGATCTGGTCAACGCCATCGCGATATTGCTGATGGACGGCACGAAGGGCGTGCACACCTATCAGTTGAATGGCGAGACCTACACGATGGTCATCAATTCAATGCCCGACCTGACCTCCGCCTACGTCCAGGGCACGGTGACGTTCCCCAACAACAAGAAATACATATGGGGCGGCACGAAGACCTCCATTACCAGCGTGAAGGACCAGCTGGACTACCTGAGGCTGTACGGCAACGCGAAGATCGAGGATGCCAGGAAGGCGGTCAAGGACACGATCAAGAAGACGACCTCGGAGCTGCTGGGCATCGATGAATTGATCAAGGCCGCGAAGGATTGTGTGTCCAAGAGCACCAAGGATATGCTTAAGAGCAGGTTCGGCTCGTACTACACCCGCGCCGAGGCGGTGGTCAACGCGGGCACGAAGTTCAACGACCTGAAGAAGAAGGTCAAGGACATCATGCCCCCCGACCTTCAGAACGAGCTGTTGCCGGGCGTGATCAAGCAGGTGGCCGGCTACGGCAAGAAGTTCACCGCCTTCACGGACGCCGTGGAAAAGATCGGCGAGAAATAGTACCGACCGGAACGCGAAAAAACGCATGAAAACGCCTCGCGCATAGCGCTGCCGTCCCGCGGCGAATACTATGCGCGAGGTGATTTTATGAGTATTGTAAAGCGCGCCGCCGCGCTGGGCGTTGCTGCCGCGATTGCCCTGGCCCTGTCCGGCTGCATGAAGGACGACGGCGGTCCCGTCACCTGGCGGCTGGCGGACGCCGCGGCGCCGCCGGCGCTGCCCGAGGGCCTTGAAAGAAACGGCGAGGGCGTGCCCGTGCTGAAGGTCTATGACGCCGCCAAAGGGGAGCTCGTCGATACGGACGCGGAGACCTATGTGGCCGGCGTGGTGGCCGGCGAGATGAAGAATGACTGGCCCACGGAGGCGCTGAAGGCCCAGGCCGTGCTGGCTCGGACCTTCGTGATGAAGTTCTGCGCGGACAAGAAATCGAAGTACGACGGCGCGGACATCTCTACCGACGTATCCGAGGCCCAGGCCTACGCGCCGGAGAGCGTGAACGCCCGGGTGGAGCAGGCGGTCAGCGCCACCCGCGGCCAGGTGCTGGTCTATCAGGGCGATTTCATCAACGCCTGGTTCCACGCCCATTCCGGCGGCATGACCGAGCTGCCCTCCGTGGCTCTGGATTATAGGGGCGGCGATCCGGCATACCTGACGCCGACAGCCTCTGAGGAATCGGACAAGGCCCCGGAGAGCGCCCGCCGCTGGACGGCCACCTTCACCGCCGACCAGGTCCGACAGGCCTGCGCCGACGCCGGGGTGAAGGTGGGGAAGGTGGAGAGCGTCGCGCTGGGCGAAAGGGGCGCTTCCGGTCGCGCGAAGACGCTGGTCGTGAACGGCGAAAGCGTGTCCGCGCCGTCCTTCCGCATACAGATCGGCGCGAACAGGCTGCGCAGCACACTGATCGACAGCGTGCAGCTCAAGGACGGCCGCGTGACCTTCACCGGCCGCGGCTTCGGCCACGGCGTGGGCCTGTCCCAGTGGGGCGCCTACAGGCTGGCCGAAGAGGGCAGGCGCGCCGGGGAGATATTGATGAAGTACTTTACCGGCGTGGAGCTGGCGCAGATGTGGTGAGAAGAGGGATTAGGGAATAGGGAATAGGGAATAGGGATTAGGGAATAGGAACTAGGAACTAGGAACTAGGAACTAGGGGAACGAGGGATGTCCTGACACAACAATTCCTACTGAAGCGCATTTTCGGCGTCTTTGACTGCATTTCTGCGTTGGTTTCCCTTGATTTACCGCCAGTAAACCTGCGGAAAACCGCCTTGAAATGCAGTCAATCCACTCGAAACTGCATCTCCCAGCATTTAGAAACACATCCTAATGTTACCGGCTTCCGCGCGGCAGCCACTATTTCTAGTTCCTAGTTCCTAGTTCCTAGTTCCCAGTTCCCTTGCCTATTGCCTATTCCCTAATCCCTAATCCCTAATCCCTCTTCCCTAAATCAGCATCTCCCTCAGCGCCTCGTGCACATGCCCGTTGGTCGCCAGCAGGTTGCCGGTTTTGAGGCCGTCTTCGCCGACCTCCCAGCCGGTGAAGCGGCCGCCGGCCTCGGTGAGGATCACATAGCCCGCGGCGTAGTCGTACAGGTTCAGGCTGAGCTCCACGAAGGCCTCGGCCCGGCCGGCGGCCACGCAGCACAGGTCGTAGGCCGCCGTGCCGGAGCGGCGCACGTCGCTGAGAGCCTTGATCAGCGGGGGAAACAGGCCAAGCGTGCGCTCCAGCGCCGCCGGATGGCGGTGTCCAAAGCCCATGTGGATAATGGAATCCCGCAGGCGCGCGGTCTCGCTCACGCGGATCGGCGCGCCGTTCAGCGTGGCTCCGCGCCCCTTGACCGCGAGGAACAGCTCGTCGGTGCCGGGGCAGTACACGCAGCCGATCAGCAGCTCGCCGCTTGCCTCGTAGGCGATGGAAATGGCGTACAGCCGCTGGCCGCGCATGAAGTTGGCGGTGCCGTCGATGGGGTCCACGATCCAGCGGCCCGCGGCCTGCTCGTCGCCGCCGGTCTCCTCGCCGAAGAAGCTGTCCTCGGGGCAGGCGGTCAGCAGCGCTTCGCGGATCAGCTGCTCGCTCTTCAGATCCATCTCCGTCACAAAGTCGTTCTCCGCCTTGCGGCGTACCTTGAACGCGCCGTGGTGCTCCAGCATCTCGCCGGCGGCCCTGGCCGTGCGCTCGGCCAGCGCCGCCTTTTCCAAAATCGTCATTTCAGGCATCTCCTTAAAATATGTTTGCATTTTGATGAAAGTATGATATAATAGCACCATACTGGGTGTACGTGTATTATAGCACGCGCGCCCGTCGGAGGGTGTTATTTTCATGAAAATGATATCCTGGAACGTGAACGGCCTGCGGGCCGTGCTGCAGAAGGGCTTCTACGAGAGCGTCGCCAGCCTCGACGCCGATGTGATCTGCCTGCAGGAGATCAAAATGCAGAAGGGCCAGTGCGAGGTGGACCTGCCCGGCTACGAGCAGGTGTTCTACTGCGCGGACCGCAAGGGCTATTCCGGCACGGCGGTGTTTTCCCGGGTGCCGATGCTGTCCACGCGCACCGGCATCGGCGTGGACCTGCACGACCACGAAGGCCGGGTGATCACCTGCGAATTTGCGGATTTCTACCTGGTGTGCTGCTACACGCCCAACAGCCAGAACGAGCTGCGCCGGCTGGACTACCGCATGCAGTGGGAGGACGACTTCCGGGCCTACCTGGTGGCGCTGGACAAGGTCAAGCCCGTGATCCTGACCGGCGATCTGAACGTGGCCCATCAGGAGATCGACCTGAAGAACCCCAAGACCAACCACAACAACGCCGGCTTTACCGACCAGGAGCGCGGAAAGCTGACGGAGCTGCTGTCGGCGGGCTTCATCGACAGCTTCCGCTACTTCTACCCGGATGTCACCGGCGCGTACAGCTGGTGGAGCTACATCGGCGGCGCGCGATCCCGGAACGCGGGCTGGCGCATCGACTATTTCATCGTTTCCGAAAGGCTGAAGGACAGCATGCTGGACGCGAAGATCCACCCCCAGATCATGGGCAGCGACCATTGCCCGGTGGAGCTGGACATTCGCGCGAGCGAGGATGAAGGAGGCAGTGAGGCATGAAAAAGGTACATATCAAATCGGCGATCCCGATCTACATGGCGGCGGCGCTGTGGCTTTTGATCGGGCTGATCTTCCCGAAGCTGGTATTGAAGCTGCCTGGGCTGCTGATCACCGCGGCGCTGTCCGTGGGGGCGTATTTCGTGGGCTCGATGCTGTTCCCCGGCCGCGAGGTCGAGGAGAAGATCACCACCGGCGACGCCGCCGTGGATCGCGAGATCGAGACCGCCCGCCAGCGGCTGGAGAACCTGCGCAAGGCCAACGAGGCCATCCCGGACCCGGAGATCTCCAAAAACCTGGACCGCATGTACGCCTCCGGCCAGCAGATCTTCAAGGAGCTGGGCCGCGACCCGCGCAAGGTGGCGCTGGTGCGCCGGTTCATGAACTACTACCTGCCCACCTCTGAAAAGCTGATGGAGCAGTACCAGGTGCTGATGAACGCCAATACCAAGGGCGAGAACATCACCAGCGCCATGCAGACCATCGAATCCAGCCTGGGCCTGGCGGCCAACGCCTTTGAAAAGTGCGCCGACAACCTGTACAAGGACGACGAGATGGACATCGACGCCGAGATCAAGGTCATGCAGACCATGCTGACCGGCGACAACCTGATCAAGACCGGCGTCAATTCCATCATGGACAGTCTGGAGAACGCCGCGCCCAGGGCCCAACAGGCGCCCGCCGCGCCGGTGGAGGAGGGAAAGACCACCAAAGAGGGCATCAGGCTGACCCTGGGCGGACACTGATAAAGAGTGGAGAGTGGAGCGTGGAGAGTGGAAACGGGGCCGGACGGTTCATGCGCTTTCTTCCTCCATTATCACGATATTGATCCTGTTTACAATGATTAGGAGGTTATCATCATGGCAGACGACATCAAGCTCACCCTGGAACCCTTTGGCGACGAGAACAAGCAGGAACTGGACGGCGCCGTCGCGGCGGCGGTGCAGGCCACCGAGGCCCTGGAAAAGGCCGAGACCGAGGTGAAGCAGGAGGTGCAGCAGGCCACCCTGGACATGCAGAGCTTCACCCCTGAAGAGCAGGAGATGATCGACGACTTCTCCAAGAAGATCGACGTGCGCGACAGCAACCTGGTGTTCTCCTATGGCGCGGCGGCGCAGCAGAACATCTCCCAGTTCTCCGACGCGGCCCTGAAGAACGTTCAGACCAAGGACCTGGACGAGGTCGGCAACATGATCTCGAACCTGGTGGTGGAGCTGAAGAACTTCGACACCGACGAAGAGGAGAAGGGCGGCCTGTTCGGGCTGTTCAAGAAGAAGATCAACAACCTGGAGCTGCTGAAGGCCAAGTATGACCACACCGAGGTCAACGTGAACAAGATCGTCGAGGGTCTGGAGCAGCACCAGATCCAGCTGCTGAAGGACATCGCCATGCTGGACAAGCTGTACGACCAGAACCTGGTGTACTTCAAGGAGCTGTCCATGTACATCGTGGCCGGCAAGAAGCGCCTTGAGGACTTCCGCGCCACCGATGTGGAGCAGGCCCGCCAGAAGGCCGCCGCTTCCGGCCTGCCGGAGGACGCCCAGTTCGCCAAGGACCTGGCCGACAAGGCCGACCGCTTCGAGAAGAAGCTGTACGACCTGGAGCTGACCCGCAACATCTCCATCCAGATGGCCCCCCAGATCCGCCTGATCCAGTCCAGCAACCAGATCATGGCCGAGAAGATCCAGACCAGCCTGGTGAACACCATCCCGCTGTGGAAGAGCCAGATGGTGCTGGCCCTGGGCCTGGCCCATACCGAGAACGCCATGAAGGCCCAGCGCGCGGTCACCGACCTGACCAACGATCTGCTGACCAAGAACGCCGAGAAGCTGCACATGGCCACCGTGGAGACCGCCAAGGAAGCCGAGCGCGGCATGGTGGATATCGAGACCCTGAAGCACACCAACAAGCTGCTCATCGACACCATGGACGAGGTCCTGGAGATCCAGCAGCAGGGCAAGGAGAAGCGCCGCGCCGCCGAGCAGGAGCTGGCCACCATCGAGGGTGAGCTGCGTGCCAAGATCCTGGAGGTCCGCCCGTAAGGGGGAGGCCTCGGGAACGCGGATCCTTCGCTTCGCTCGGGATGACACGGCATCGAGGCGCCTGCCCGCGCCCCCTGTCATCCTGAGCGCGGGCGAAGCCGGAGCCGAAGGATCCTCGTTCCGATCATACAAAGTGAACCCACAACGAACGTAAGGGGTGTTCAACATGCGGTTTTCAGAGAATCGAAAGGTCGCCTTCGCGGTGCTGGCCGTGTGCGTGCTGGTCAGCGTGTTCGGCTTCGGCGGCATTGGCCTGTCCCGGGAGCGCGGCAAGGTGCTCACGGTCTATGACCGCGGCGCGGATACCTCGCTGTCCACCCGCCACAGCGTGGACGCCTATCTGGATTCCGCGGCGGAGAACGCTTCGCTGATGGCTTCCGAGGCCGAGCTGCGCATCGGAGCCTCCACGGTCGGCGACAACGTGGCCCAGCTGGCCGAAACGGTGACCAAGGAGGCCGACACCAACAAGCGCTACGAGGCCTACGACGCGCTGAAGAGCGCGGTGGAAAAGCTGTACAACGCGGTTTCAGGCAAGGTCACCGGCTCCGATTTCACGAACTTCAAGGTGGCCTATGACGATTTCAACCAGGATTGCAACATGATCAAGTATGACGACTACGGCAAGCTGGCCGCGGGCTACAACAGCCTGATCAGCGGCTTCCCGGGCGGCGTCGTCGCCGGTATCACGGGCCAGGGCTCCCTGAACACCTTCGGAGGTTGAGCATGAGAATCAATAGGTTAGCGAGGATCGGCCTCGCCGTTGCGGCGCTTCTGGCGCTGCTGTGCGCGCCTGCGCTGGCGAAGGTGGTTTCGCCGGGGCCGGATTTCTATTATCTGGACAACGCCAACGTGCTCTCCGAGGCTGTCGAGGGCGAGATCTTCTTCGCCAACAAGCTGCTTTACGACGCCTGCGGCGCGCAGATCGTGGTGGTCACGGTGGACAGCACCGGCAATGCCGCCATCGACGACTATGCCTACGACCTGTTCAACAGCTGGGGCATCGGCGACGCTGCGAAGAACAACGGCTTTTTGCTGCTGCTGGCCATCAAGGACGATGATTACTACGCCCGCACCGGCTCCGGCATCGATCGCAGCTTCTCCGCGTCCACGATCAAGCAGTACTACGACGATTACCTGGAGGACGACTTCGCCGCCAAGCGCTATGAGGCGGGCGTGAAGAAGTTTTTCGAGGCCGTGTTCCAGCGCATCGCCACGGCCTACAACGCCGAGATCACCATCGACCAGGCCATTGAAGCGTACAACGAATACACCGCCCAAAATGCCGCGGAGCAGGGCTACGGCGGGTACAACGGCTCCCGCCGCACCGGCGCGGTGAACACGGACTACGGCGCGTATGACGAGGACGACGGCCACGTCGGGCTGGGCTTTGTGGTGTTCCTGCTGCTGGTGATCCTGGTGATCGTGATCGCCAGCAAGGGCCGCGGCGCGCGCAGGCGCATCGGCGTGATGCCGCCCCCGCCGCCCGCGCCCAGGGTGTACGGCTACCGGCCCACCCGCACGGTGGTGCACACCAGCTACAGCGCGCCGAGGCGAAGGTCGGGCTTCAGCTCCGGCTGGGGCAGCAGCTCGTCCTCCGGCTCCTCCCGCTCTTCCTTCAGCAGCGGCTCCTCCCGTTCGTCGTCCTTCGGCGGCGGCTCCAGCCGTTCCTCCGGCTTCGGCGGCGGCAGCGGCGGCGGCGGACGCTCCAGCGGCGGCGGCGCGGGACGTGGAAGGCACTGATACAATTGAGAATTGAGAATGGAAATGGAGAATCAGAGTCAGCGTTTTGCTGGCGGCTCCATGGATTCTCACCGAAGAAGATCCTTCACCGCGTACAGGATGACAAGCAAACCCGTGTCATCCTGAACGCAGTGAAGGATCTGTACATAATGGAACCTGACATTCATGTGCAAGAAATGCGAAGATGAAACGAGCCATCTGAGTCAGAACGAATCCGAAGGATTCGTACCGCTATTCTCGATTCTGAATTCCCAATTCCCCAAAGGAGGTTCTCCCCATGCTGAACAAAGCTGTACGCCTGCACGGCCAAAACGACCTTCGCCTGGACGCCTTCGAGCTGCCGGAGCTCCGGGACGACGAGATCCTGGTGCGCATCGTGTCCGATTCCATCTGCATGTCCAGCTACAAGGCGGCGATCCAGGGCACGGCGCACAAGCGCGTGCCGGAGGACATCGCCCGGCACCCGGTGATCGTCGGCCACGAGTTCTGCGGCGTGATCGAGGGCGTGGGGGCGCGCTGGCAGGGCCGCTGGCAGCCGGGGCAGCGCTTCACGATCCAGCCGAACATCAACTACCGCGGCACGCTGCACACCCCGGGCTACGCCTTTGAATACTGCGGTGGCGATACGCAGCGCGCGATACTGATCCCGGAGATCATGGAGCAGGATTGCCTGCTGGACTATCGGGGCGAGGCCTTCTTCCAGGGCTCGCTTGCGGAGCCCCTCAGCTGCGTGATCGGGGCCTTCCACGCCCAGTACCACACCCACCGCCAGGACTATGTGCACGAGATGGGCATCGTGCCCGGCGGCAGCATGGCGATACTGGCCGGCGCGGGGCCCATGGGGCTGGCCGCCATCGACTATGCCATCCACTGCGACCGGCGCCCGGGCCTGCTGGTGGTCACCGACATCAACGCCCAGCGCCTTTCCCGCGCCGCCGCCATCTACACCGCGCAGGAGGCGGCGAAGCAGGGCGTGCGGCTGGTGTACGCCGGGGCGGGGGAGTGCGGCACCGACGCGCTGCTGGCCCTGAACGGCGGCGCGGGCTATGACGACGTGTTCGTGTTCGCGCCGGTGCCCGACGTGATCCGGCAGGGCGACGCGCTGCTGGGCTACGACGGCTGCCTGAACTTCTTCGCCGGCCCCACCGACCACGGCCTGTCCGCGCCCTTCAACTTCTACAACGTGCATTACGCGGCCCATCACATCGTGGGCACCTCCGGCGGCAACACCGCGGACATGGTGGAGGCGCTGGACATGATCGCCGCGGGGCGGCTGAACCCCGCCGGCATGGTCACCCACATCGGCGGTCTGGACGCCGTAGCCCGGGCCACGCTGGACCTGCCGAATATTCCGGGCGGCAAGAAGCTGATCTACACCGGCATACGCCTGCCGCTGACCGCCATACAGGATCTCCGGGCGGCCGGGGAGCACGCCCTCGCCGACATCTGCGACCGTCACAACGGCCTTTGGTGCGCCGAGGCCGAGCGGTACCTGCTGGCGCATGCCGAGCCGATCTGATCCGCCGCCGAGAAAAACAGGGCCCCGACCTTTTGGTCGGGGCCCTGTCCGTTGGGGGATCAGCCCAGGATGTTCAGCTTGTTGCCCTCGGCATCCTTGAAGATCTGCACGAAGGTGGTGCCGGGATTGAACTTCATCTTGTTGCCGTCGGGATCGTAGTACACGGTGCGCTTGCGCAGGTTTTCGCGCTCCCAGGTGCCGACGATGTGCTTGCCGCCCAGGAAGTATTCGCACACGCCCTTGCCGATCAGCTCGATCTTCGGGCGGTCGGAAGCGCCTTCATACCAGCTGGATTCCACGTGCTGCACGATGACGTTGTCCACATACACCTGCTCGCCGGTGGCGCCGTCGGTGAAGGGCTTGTTGTTGTACAGCCTCTGATAGCGGTTCAGGGAAGCGTCCCACACATAGGAGGGGGCGTAGCTCTTGCTGCCGTAATCGATGGCGAAGCTGGTCACGTCCTCACCCTCGGGCACCCTGTAGGCGGAGGCGAACTTGATGGGGCTGCGGCACTCGATCTTGGACCAGTCGGTCATTTCCCACAGGTCCTGCAGCTTGGCGACCACGTTGTGGGGCGCCACGCGATGGCCGTCGCGATAGAACTTGTTCGCGCCTTCGGTGTTGCTCTCGGTGTCGCGGCTGCCCACCCAGATGCCGTTGTAGCGGGCGCTGTCGCCCACGGTCTTTTCAAAGTCGCCGGATTCCATGAACTGGATGGCGCTGCTGCCCTCCATGACCTGCGCGCCGTAGTACACGAAAGCGCCGCGGTAATCGGCGAACACGGTGGCGTTGGCAATGCGGGCGGAGCGAATGGCTTCGATCTCGGCGGGAATGGTGTCATTGAACACCGCGGTGTAGCGGGTGGAACCGCCCTTGTACAGCTCGATCTCATACACGATGTCGGCGCTGGCGATGCCCTTCTGGGGGCGGGCGCCGGGCTGGTTGTCCAGCTGGGCAACCATGATGGTCGGGGCCTTGTCGGTGGGGCGACCGGTGGTAATGGATACGGTGGCCTCCTCGGCCGTAGCGGCGCAGGCCAGCACCAGCGCGAGGGTCATAATCAAACATACAATTCTCTTCATTGAAGGCAAGCTCCTTTCAAGCGGTTAGTGGCATGGACAATTCACCACATCATGCATTTTATCAAAAGAATATTACCGTTGTCCATACAAAACAGTTTATTTCAAATTATTGTTGAAATCATTGCGCGGGCGAAGCGTAAATTCGACAAAATAAGTACAAATGCCATGAATGCCCCTGAAATAACAAACATGGGCTTGCAACCGGGCCCGGCAATCATATAGAATAAACGCCCCAGGAATATTACAACAGAGAGAACGGGATCGAATGAAGCCAGTCGTGAAGCGGATGACGCTCGCCCTCGCGCTGTGCGCGCTTGGCGCGCAGGGGCTTGCCGAGGATATGCCTATCGTCAACGACATGCCCATTGTCGTGGATGAGCCCCTCGAGCAGGATGCTGCCGCCGAGGCCGAGCCCTCCGCGGAAGAGGACGAGCATGCCCGGGTGAAGCAGGCCCAGGAGCTGCTGATCGAGCTTCGCTATCTGGCCGCCGGCGCGGATGGCATATACGGCCCGAACACCGCGATCGCCCTGCGCGCCTTCCAGAAGGACTTTGGTCTGGCGGCCGACGGCGTGCTGAACGACGCGACGATGCAGGCCCTGCAGGCCAAGGCCGAGAAGAAGGCCGACATCAAGACCCTGCAGCAGCGGCTGATCGACCTGGGCTACCTGACGGGCGCGGCGGACGGCATATTCGGCGACCATACGAAGAAGGCCGTACAGCTGTTCCAGTCCATGCACGGGCTCGAGGCCAGCGGCGAGGTGGACGCGGCGACCCGGGCTGCGCTGTTCGCCGACGGGGCGGAGGCGCTGCCGGAGCCGCTGAACCCGGGCGACTGCGGCGAGCGGGTGGAGGCCCTGCAGAAGCGGCTGATACAGTTCGGCTTCCTGGGCGGCGCGATCGACGGCCAGTACGGCAAGAAGACCAGCGCCGCGGTAAAGCTGTTCCAGGAGCACCTTGCCAGGCAGCAGGCCTATGCCGGGCTGGACATCACCGCCAACGGCAAGGCCACGCCGCTGACACTGATGATACTGACGGACCCGGATTATTCCTCCTATATCGGCGATATCGAGGCCGGCGGTACCGGCAGCGAGGTCCAGCGGGTGGAGCGCCGGCTGATCAGCCTGGGCTATATGGACAAGGCGGAGGACAAGCAGTTCGACGATTACGCCGTCGAGACCGCCCTGGAATTCCAAAGGGCCGCGGGCATCGAGCAGGGCGTGTTCGGCCAGGCCTTCTTTGACGCGCTGTTTTCCGAAAAAGCGCCGGAGGCCGAGCATTTTGTGCCCCACCTGATCGCCGAGGGCGACAGCGGCCTGGCCGTGCGCGAGGTGGAGGAGGCGCTGGTGCTCGCCGGCATGACCATCAAGATGCCCACCGGCGGCTATGACGCCAAGCTGATCACCGCCATCACCCGCCTGCACGACTACCTGAAGGCCAAGGACAGCCCGGATGCCTCGCTGTTCATCGTGCCCGAGCGGCTGACCGTCGAGGCCCAGGACTGGATCACCCAGAAGCTGCAGGACGTCGCCACCGACCTGGACGCGACCACCGGCAACGCCGAGGACATCCGCAGGGTGCAAAGGCGGCTGCACATGCTGTACTACCTGTCCAGGATCGGCATCGACGGGCGCATGGGCACGAAGAGCGTGGACGCGCTGAAGCGCTTCCAGGAGGTCAACGGCCTTCCCGCCACCGGCGAGGCCGACGCGACCACGCGCGACCTGCTGTTTTCCGATGGCGCCGCGTCCGAAAGGATCCCCTACCGCGTGGAGGTGGATATCAGCCACCAGCGCGTGTATGTGTACGAGCTGCAGGACGACGGCAGCTACCAGCAGACCCAGAACTTCATCTGCTCCACCGGCGTCAAGGACGCCACGCCCCGGGGCATCTACCTGGACGGCTTCCCCTGCAACCGCTGGCACTACTTCAAGAAGTTCGATTGCTGGGCCCAGTACTCCTTCGAGATCGAGGGCGACATCATGTTCCATTCCGTGCTGTACAGCAGCCAGGACGAGAGCACCCTGCGCTCCGGCTCCGTATACGCCCTCGGTTCCCGCGCCTCCCACGGCTGCATCCGCCTGGAGGTCAAGTCTGCAAAGTGGCTGTTCGAGCACTGCAAGCGGGGCACGCTGGTGATACTGATCTATTGACGCCGGCGGCGCGAACCCCCGCGGGATGGTTTGTCACCGGAGGGCACTCGCAATGACGTGTTTTTGGAATGGCGCATCCCGCTCAACTTGGCGGTAAATCAAGGGGAATCAACGCAGAAATGCAGTCAAAGACGCCGAAAATGCGCTTCAGGTATTTTGGAAACACACTCTAAGCTATATACAAAGCCGCCCCGGCAAAAATACCGGGGCGGCTTTGTTCGATTGGTGCCGGTGGCCGGACTCGAACCGGCATGGTTTCCCGCCGCATTTTGAGTGCGGTGCGTCTGCCAATTCCGCCACACCGGCGCATAAATGCCGCTGCACGCTCGAACAATAGTCAGTATAGCGCATTTTGAAAGAAAAATCAAGCCCTGTTTTTCAATCTGCGCTTTGCAAACGCGCGCAAATGATGTATAATGTTGCTCAGCGAATACACGAGCGGAGGTGACGCGGCCCATGGAGGAGAGCACACTGATCCGGCGTGCGTCCCAGGGCGACGCCGCATCCTTCAACGCCCTGATGGCCACCCACGAGCGGCGGATGTACGCCGTGGCGCTGCGTATGTGCGGCAATCACGAGGACGCCCAGGACTGCCTGCAGGAGGCGATGCTGCGCGTCTACCGGGCGATCTCCGGCTTCAAGTCCCAGTCCTCGTTTTCCACTTGGGTGTACCGCATCACGATGAACGCCTGCCTGGACGAGCTGCGCAAGCGCAAGAACCGCCCCAATACCTCGCTGGACGGCCTGCTGGACGGGGGCTTTTCGCCGACGGACGCCGGGGAATCCCCCGATGGCTACGCCCAGCGGCAGGAGCTGCGCCGCGCGCTGCTGGAATGCATCAGGGAGCTGCCGGAGGACATGCGCGCCGCCGTGGTGCTGCGGGACGTGGAGGGCTACGCCTACGAGGAGATCGCCGGCATGCTGGACGCCAACGTGGGCACCATCAAATCCCGGATCAGCCGGGGGCGCGAGCGCCTGCGGGAGAAAATCGGCGCGCGGGCGGAACTTTTTGACAGGCCGGACGTCTAAGAGTTGCCGATGGGTATGGAAACCATGAATCAAAACAGGAAGGGAGGGCTTTCAATGAACTGTGAACAGGTCAACGCCGCATTGGATCTGCTGATGGACGGCGAGCTGGCCGAGGACATGCGCCGCGAGCTTGAAGCGCACGGGCAGGGCTGCCCGGCGTGCGCCAGGGCGATACGGGACACGCTGCGCCTGAAAGCCCTGATGAGCGAAATCGAGCCGGAGGTGGACGTGCCCCTGCAGGCCCAGGCCGCCTGGCGCGGCGCCGTGCGCGAGGCCGCGCAGCGGGACCGCAGGAAGCGGCTGACCCGCTGGATCGGCTCCGCCGCCGCGGCCGTCGTGGTGCTTGTGGGCGTTGGGCTGGCCCTGCGGGGCGGTACCGCGCCGGAAAGCACGGCGAAGGACGCGATGTACGTCGCTGCGACCGGCGCCCCCGAACTGCAGGCCGTCGAACAGGAGTATGCCCTGGAGGAGTCGGCCGACGCGCAGGAGCTTCCCTCGCCGAGGATGGCCGAGGTCCCCGCGGAGAACGCGGTGATCGAGGCCGATGGCGCATCGCTCCTGGCGGAATTTGAGGAGAGCGCGGACGCGGGCGGCATGTGCGCCGCCGTGGCGCTGAGCGCCCCCGCCGCCGAGTACGCCCTGACCGTCAGGGATGTGGATGCCGCCTGCCGCCAGATCATCGACCTGGCCAGCGAGTACGAGGGCGAGGCCAGCGAGCAGCGCCTGGAGGGCGGCGCGAACCTGTATGTGACGATCGACGCGGCCAACGCCGCGGACTTCCTGAGCGCCGTCGCGCCGCTGGACCTGGAGGGCCGCAAGGCCGAATTGTCCGGCCGGCAGAGCGGCACGATACAGCTGCTGCTGAGCGTGACAGGGGAATAGCCATCGGACAAATCATCAAGCGAGGTATACCGTTATGAAGAAGCTGATTTCACTGATCCTTGCGCTGATGCTGCTGGGCAGCTGCGCGCTGGCGGAGCGCACCCTGACCGTCCAGGGCGTGGGCACCGTGAAGGTCGACGCGAATCTGGTCGGCATCAGCCTGGGCGTGCGGGAGATGGCCACGGACGTGCGGACGGCCCAGACCACCGTGAACGAAAAGCTGGACAAGGTGATCGAGGCGCTGAACGGCATGGGCGACGTGGTGGAGACCATCAGCACCAACAGCATCGGCATCTATCCCAACTACAGCTACGAGGACAGCGGCATCGAAGCCGTTTCGAGCTACACGGCCTACAACAACCTGTACGTCACGCTGAAGGACGCCGACGCCGCCGGCGCCTGCATCGACACCGCCTTCGCCGCCGGCGCGAACAGCCTGGATTACGTGGATTTTTCCACCGTCGGCAGCGAGGAGGCCTCCGACAAGGCGCTGGCCCTGGCGGTGGAGAGCGCGCGCCACAAGGCCGAGGTGCTGGCCGCGGCCGCGGGCGTGCAGCTGGGCGGAGTGATCGAGATCCGCGACGGCGTGGACAATGGCTTTGACAGCAACGCGGCCTACGCCAGGACCGAGGAGACCGCGGACGGAGACACGACGGTGATGGCCTCCCAGCAGACGGTGTCCGCCTCCGTGACCGTCACCTTCGCGCTGACGAACGAATGAGCGCAGGCTTAACTTGAACAATCGTCCCGTATCGGCTATAATACCGGTGCGGGACGATTGTTTTCTGCAAATCGATATGAATTGGAGGCGCAAAAGCGCATGGACGAGGAACTGGATCTTGTCGTGTTTGAAGACGACGCCGGCAACGAGATCACCATGGAGGTGCTGGATTACCTGGCCTACGAGGGCAAGGAGTACGCCCTGATCACCGAGTACGTCGAGGACGATGAGGACGACGGCGACGAGGACGAGCCCGTGGAGGTCTCCATCATGGAGGTCGTTCCCGTGGGCGAGGATCAGGAGGAATTTGTGCCCATCGACGACGACCTGGCCCAGACTCTGCTGAAGATCTTCGAGACCAACGACTTCGACGACGACGTGCTCGAGGATGAGGACGAGGAGTAGGGTTAGGGAATAGAGAATAGGAACTAGGAACTAGGAACTAGGGGAATAGGGAATAGGGAATAGGGATTAGGGATTAGGGATTAGGGAATAGGAATAGTGGCTGCCGCGTTTCCTGTCGGGTCATATGCCCCCCGCCAATCCCTCCGTGACGAAGAAGATCCTTCACTTCGTTCAGGATGACAGGTCAACGAATCGATGTGTCATCCTGAGCGCAGCGAAGGATCTTCGCGTTGTGTTGGATATGCCATCCAACGGAAAAACGGGTCATGTAACGCCCGGCAATCCCTCCGTGACGAAGAAGATCCTTCACTTCGTTCAGGATGACAGGTCAACGAATCGATGTGTCATCCTGAGCGCAGCGAAGGATCTTCGCATATCCCGTGACATAGGGATC
>CACYWI010000016.1 GCA_902778045.1 uncultured Eubacteriales bacterium | reverse complement strand
AAGGACTGAGGCGAGATTTCAAATTCCAGCCCGCACAGCGTTTCAGACAGCGTGGCGTCGCCGTCGATGCGCTCGCAGCGGCCGTCCAGCGCGTGGGTCGGGCGGCGGTTCAGCACGCACAGATACAGCGACTTCAACTCCGGCAGCGCGGCATGCAGCGCGGGGGAGAGGCGCTTGATCGCGCCGTGCACCGGCGCGTCGGCGCAGAAGACCAGCATCAGTTCCCCGGCGCGGTTGACCCGGGTCACCATATATCTCAGGTGGCTGGCGCAGTCCACTTCACCCAGATGCGCGCTCAGCCATTCGAGCGCCTTTGCGCTCTGCGGCCTCTGCAGCAGGCAGTCTGAAAGGGGTACGACCCTGCGCCCGCCCCGGGCGAAGGCCCCGATCACAGGCCTGCCATCCTGTATGGCGACGGGATATTCCGCCTTGTTGCGGGTGCGCTCCGGGTCGGCGCAGCCCAGGGTCTCCAGCACGCTCGGCGCCCCGATGCCGCCGATACGGGAAAGCGCGTCGGACACGATCTGCCGCTTCAGCGCCAGCGTGCGACCGTAGGCCATGTGCCGGGCCTGGCAGCCGCCGCAGTCGCCCACGTGGGGGCAGGCCGGAACGGCGCGATCCGTGGAGACCTCCAAAACATCACAAAGAGACGCTTCACAGAAGCGCCCCTTTTCATGCTCGATTTGAACGCGCACCCGCTCGCCGGGAATGGCGCCGGGCACGAACACCGCGCGGCCGTCGGGGAGCCTGCCGACCCCCTGCAGCTCCGAGCCCACGCCGGTGATGATGATCTGTTCCGCCATAGTCGCCCTACAGCCCCTGCTCCATCAGGTACAGTCGGGCCTCCTCGGCTTCGGATTCCAGCACCTTGATCTCGATGTCCTCCATGTGCTCGCACTCCGCGCTGAGGAACCTTTGATCCATCAAGAAGCCGGCCTGCTGCAGCAGTTCCCCGATCTGCCGGGCCTGCCTTTCCCCGCGGGCAATGTAGATGACGCGCCACGGCGCTGAGGGTTGGGAACGCATGATGGGGTCACCGCCTTTCGGGAAACACGCGGATGTCCGGCAGTGCCGATCGCGTATTGTTTTTTCCATTATATCGCTGATTTCCCATGAAGTCAACTGTTTCAAAAAGCCTGCTGTAAACGGAAGATTCAATGAAATTTCATTGAAATCGGTTGACCGGCTGTATATTCTATTGTACAATAAAATTCGGATAGGTGTAACGATATGCCGGTTTTCCGGCAGACGGAAGGAATTGACGGAATTGAGCTTGAACGTGGAGCGTAAGCGCGCGGACAATTATGTCTCCCTGACGTGGGAGCTGGTCAAGCGCGACCTGCGGTTGAAATACAGGCGCAGTATACTGGGCTATCTGTGGAGCCTGCTGAACCCGCTGCTGATGATGACGGTCATGGTGTTCGTGTTTTCCTACATGTTCCGGTTTGACATTGAAAACTATGCCCTGTACCTGATCTGCGGCCAGACGATGTTCAACTTCTTCAACGAGGCCACCAACAAGGCGATGTACGCCATCATCGACAACGGCATGCTGATCAAGAAGATCTATGTGCCCAAGTACATCTTCCCCATATCCCGGGTGATCTCCTGCTTCGTGACCACCTCCTTCAGCCTGCTGGCGATCGTGATCGTCATGCTGGTGACGCGGGTTCGGATCCATCTTTCCATACTGGTGTTCTGGGTGCCGCTGCTGTACCTGCTGGTGTTCTCCTGCGGCGTGGGCATGATACTGTCCGCGCTGTCGGTGAAGTTCAGGGATGTGACGCACCTGTACGGCGTGCTGACCATGGCCTGGATGTACGCCACGCCGATCTTTTACCCCATTGAGGCGGTGCCGGAGAGCGTCGCCGCCATCATACGCCTGAATCCGCTGTATGTGTTCATCAACCTGTTCAGGGACCTGGTGCTCTACGGCAACGTGCCGGCCCTGTCCGCCTGGGCCAAGGGGCTTGGAATGGCTGCGGCGATGTTTGCCGTCGGCGCGTTTGTGTTCAGCCGGCTGCAGGACGATTTCATCTACTACATTTGACGGGCGGGGACGGATATGAGCGGTATCATCAACGTCGACGACGTATCCATGCGCTTTATCATCGAGCGCGAAAAGACGGATACGATCAAGGAGTATTTCCTGAAGATGGTTCAGCGCAAGCTGAAGTTTTCGGAATTCTATGCCCTGAAGGGCGTCAGCTTCTCCATCGAAAAGGGCGAGGCCGTGGCGCTGATCGGGGCCAACGGCAGCGGCAAGAGCACGATGCTGAAGATCATCGCGGGTGTGATGCAGCCCACCCGGGGCAGCGTGGCCGTGCGGGGCACCATCGCGCCGCTGATCGAGCTGGGCGCGGGCTTTGACAACGACCTGACCGCCCGGGAGAACATCTACCTGAACGGCGCGCTGCTGGGGCATAACCGGCAGGAGATGGAGAGGAACTACCAAAAGATCGTCGATTTTTCAGAGCTGCATGAGTTCATCGACGTGCCCGTGCGCAGCTATTCCTCGGGCATGGTGGCCCGGCTGGGCTTTTCCATCGCCACGCAGGTGAAGGCGGACATTCTGGTGGTGGACGAGATCCTGTCCGTGGGCGACTACAGCTTCCAGCAGAAGTGCCACCGCCGCATGGAGGAGATGCTGTCCGCGGGAACGACGCTGCTGTTCGTGTCCCACGACGCGGACCAGGTCAAGAAGCTGTGCAAGCGCGCCATATGGCTGGATCACGGCCTGATCGTGCAGGACGGACCTGCCGAGGCCGTTTGCGACGCGTATCTACAGAGCATGGAGCAAAAGGGGTAGAAGAAAATGATCGTACAGGAATTGCTTTTTCCGAACTTTGAAACCTGTGCCACCTATGAGATGTACTTCAGGATCAACCAAGAGGATAAGCGCGCCTATTACGCGCCGGAGGAGCATGCCGTGCATATGGGCAGCTGGCAGTACCTGTATGCGGATACCTATTTCAACTACTTTTCCGTGGGCCGCTGGCGCAAGTACACCCGGCTGGATAACCTGACGCTGCAGCTGGAGCTGAAGGGCTCATTCCACATCCAGCTGGTGCACAAGTACGCCATGAACACCGATTCGTACATGAATACCTTCGCGGAGCGGGTCTGCCGGCTGGACGAGCGCGGCACCGTCGAGCTGAAGATCCCCCTGGAAAAGTTTGACCGCGGCATCGTGTGCTTCCTGCTGGATTCGCTGGAGGAGGAGGACAACGTATTCTACGGTGGCCGCTTCGTCACCGACGCGGACGAGAGCGCGCTGAACCGCGTGGATATCGCCATCGACATCTGCACCTTCAAGCGCGAAAGCTTCGTGGAGCGCAACATCGCGCTGCTGAATGCCGAGATCATCCAGAACCCCCGGAACCCGGTCAACGGCCATCTGGAGGTGTTCATCTCCGACAACGGCCAGACGCTGGATGTGCCGCGGCTTCAGAGCGACTGCGTGCACATCTTCCCGAACAAGAACGTCGGCGGCGCGGGCGGCTTTGCACGGGGCATGATCGAGATACTGGATTACCAGGAAAAGCGCCCCTTCAGCCACGTGCTGGTGATGGACGACGACGTGCTGATCAATACCGACGCCATCGTGCGCACCTACAGGCTGCTGCAGTTCCTGAAGCCGGAATTCGCGGGCAAGACGGTGGCCGGGGCCATGCTGCGCCTGGACAACCGCTTCATCCAGCATGAGTGCGGCGGCTGGTGGGACGGCAACGAGGTGCACCCCTGCAAGACGTTCCTGGACCTGATCAACATCGATGACGTCCTGCGCAACGAGCGGGAGGACCTGCCCAATTACAACGCCTGGTGGTACAGCTGCATACCGATCGGCAAGATCAGCAACGAGAACCTGCCGCTGCCCATCTTCATCCGGTTTGACGATGTGGAGTTCGGCCTGCGCACCGGCAGCGACATCATCACCCTGGGCGGCATCTGCCTGTGGCACGAGCCCTTCGAGTACAAGTATTCCTCCAGCATGGAATACTATCACATGCGCAACGGCCTGATCGTGGATGCCTTCCACAGGCCCGGCTACGACGGCAAGGCGGCCGCCGGTCACATGATGCAGATGATCAAATCCAACCTGGGCCGCTACCGGTATACCAACTGCGAGCTGATCCTGCGGGCGGCGGAGGACTTCAGGAAGGGCCCCCGGTTCCTGCTGGATAGCGACGGCGAGGCCCTGCACAAGGAGATCATGGCCGCTGCGGACAAGTTCCAGCCCCTTAAGAAACTGGACGTGCAATTCGACGAGCAGACCTATCTGGACAGCTTCAAGCGCGAGCGCATCCGCTGGAGGCTGCTGCGGCTTTTGACGCTGAACAAGATGATCCTGCCTGCCCGGGGCACCAACGTGGTGGATGCCACCATGTGCAACACCAAGGATTTTGCGGGCAGGAAGCGCGTGCTGAACTATGATGTTTCCGGCGGACGCGGCTTTGTGTCGGAATACAGCCTGAAGAGGACGCTGGGCATGCTGCTGAAGGCGCGCAAGGCAGCCAGGGCGCTGAAGCAGGATCATGCCCGTGTGTGCGAGGAATACCGGCAGGCCCAGAAGGAGCTGACCTCCCGGGAATTCTGGAACAAATACCTGAATCTGTGACGGTGAAGCGGAATGAAGCAATGGGTCAAAATACTGCTGGCGTGTCTGCTGGTGATCGTGGTGATCGCCGGCGTGGGCTTCTATATGCTGAAATACCACAGGCAGACTGTCAAGACGATGGCGAAGCAGCTGTTGGATGAGGTGCCGGCCGAGAACGCCTCCAAGGCAACGAATCCGCCGGAGGAGATCAGGGCTTCTTCGGCACAGGCGCTGATCGAAGCTTGGGACGGCTCGTTTGACGACGCGGCCAACGCCGACCCGGACAGCCCGTTCGAGGTGCTGGGCCTGGATACCGTGCGCCTGCAGGATCGTTTTGCCCTGCCCGACCTCGCCCGAATGGAGGAAGGGGAGCGGGCCAGCCTGGTGGAGAGCACGCAGGTTCTCAAGCGAATGAAGGCGCTGGGCGTCGATCCGGAATCGCTGCAGACCCCCGAGGTGGAATGGAAGCGCATACACGCCTATGTGACGGGGTTTCTGAGGGACAACGTGCTGCAGAAGCCGCGCGCCGAGACCTTTGATGGCGACAGCGTATCCGCGCTGAACCGCTTCCTGGCGGGGCTGAACGGGGAGCAGGCGCTGGTGGTCGTGGACAGCCCCGAGCTCGCCATGGACGAGACGCTGTCTCTGCCCAGCGGCGCGTTTGTGAATGCTGCCGGCACGCGCCTGGTGCCGGGCGACGAGAACCTGCTCAGGGCGGTGCTGCTGGACGGCGTACAGGATTGCGGCCTCAGCGGGCTGGTGATCGAGGGCGGTTGTGATTACGGCATCTATATCAAGAACTCCGGCCGCTTTGCGATCTGCGACAACGATATCTCCGGTGCGCGCTACAAGGGCATCGTGATGATGGGCAGCGGCGATCGCTTCGAGATCAACGACAACTATGTGCATGAAAACAACAACGGCGGCATCTTCCTGAACGGCGGCATGTCCTTCGGCGTGCTGGACGGCAACCGGGTGATCGACAATTCCGGCGCCAGGAACCTGACTGCGGGCATCGTTCTGTGCAGCATGGAGATCGAAGACATTGATACCGCCTACAATGAATTCAAGGATGTCCGCCTGTTTGACATCACGGAATCGCCGAACCACATGGTGCTGTATGGGAACACGGTGGCCCGGAACCATTCCTCCGGCATCTATTCCGATGCGGGATACCTGAACTACGTGGTGAACAACGACGTGGTGAAGAATGAGAAGGAGGGCATGTGCTTCGACTACGGCTCCTTCGGCAACTTCATCTCCCGGAACAACGTGCAGAGCAACGGCGGGCGCAACCGCATGTCCGACGATGACCTCAAGGCCGATTTCGTGCTGGAGCTCGGCCGGCTGGCCGACGGCTCCTCTCCGGCGAAGCTGCCCGGCATATCGCTGGACAACACCGCCTATAACACCCTGTACGCGAACGTGGTGTGCATGAACTACGGTTCGGGGATCAAGGCGGTGCGTTCGGCCTACAGGAACCTGCTGCTGTGCAACCAGGTCTCCGACAACAACCTGGGCGCCAGCGAGGCCTTCCACTTCTTCGGCATCGAGCTGAGCGCCGATATGAATGCCGACGAGCAGGTCGTGGGCCTGAATTTCACGCCCTGCTATGAAAACATCGTGGCGCGGAACGTGGTGTCCGGCGGTCACTACGCCGGCGTGTTCCTGGGGAAGGACAGCTACATCAACGATTTCTTCGACAACCTGTTCATGGGCTGCACCAACTGGTCGATGGAATCCATCAGCGGCAAGTTCAATTCCTCGGTGAACAATATGTCCAATGTTTCCAGCCGGGGCATATCGCTGACCTCGGCGATGCTGGCCGTGCCGGTGGCGGGCCGAGCAGACTGAGCCCAGACCGGTCCCTGCGGATAGCGCGCTGCGTCGCAGGCCGTGGCAAACTGTGGAAAGAAGGCGATAGCTTGACTAATCGCGTTAAACTGTCCCTGATCGTGCCGTGCTACAACGAGCAGGACAATGTGGAGAAGTTTTATGAAGCCTGCGTCGAAGCCTTCCGGGGCAGCGTGCCCGACTTCGAGGTGGTCTTCATCAACGACGGCAGCGCCGATGAAACCTGGCAGCGCCTGCTGGCCGTGCGCCGGGCCAACCCGGGGGCGAAGATCAAGCTGGTCAACTTCTCCCGCAATTTCGGCAAGGAGGCCGCCATGTATTCCGGCTTCCAGCACGCGACGGGGGAATACGTTACGGTGATCGACGCCGACCTGCAGCAGCAGCCGCGCACCGTCGTGGAGATGGTGGAATTCCTGGACGCGAACCCCGATTGCGATTGCGTGGCGGCCTACCAGCAGACCCGGCACGAGGGCGGCGTCATGACCGCCTGCAAGAAGGTATTCTACCGCCTGATCAACAGCGTCAGCGACATCCGCTTCTATCCCAACGCCAGCGATTTCAGGACGATGCGCCGCCCGATGGCGGACGCGGTGGCCAGGCTGACCGAGCATCACCGCTTCGCCAAGGGGATATTTTCCTGGGTGGGCTTCAATACGCACTACATGCCCTACGTGGCGGACGCGCGGAACGCGGGCACGACCTCCTGGTCGTTCATCAAGCTGCTGAAGTACGCGCTGGAGGGCATCATGTCCTACACCACGTTCCCGCTGAAGCTGCCGCTGTACCTGTGCGCCATGCTGTGCGCGGCCGCGGTGATCTGCCTGGTGGTGGCGCTGGCGGCTTCATCGGCCACCTGGGGCTGGGCCTGCTTCGCGCTGGCGCTCAGCGCGGTGCAGATGCTGGCGCTATCGATGATCGGCCTGTACCTGGCCCATGTGTACATGGAGGAAAAGAAGCGACCCATCTGCATCGAAAGGGACTATATCACCTATGAGGAGGCGCTGGATTGATCGCCAAGCTGCTGAAAAAATACCGTGAGATCATCGTGTATGTGATCTTCGGCGTCGCCACCACCGCGGTGAACTGGGTCGTGTATGTGGCGATGCAGAAGCTGTTTCACGCGGAGATGACGCTGTGCAACGCCGTGGCCTGGGTGGTCGCCGTGCTGTTCGCCTTTGTCACCAACAAGCTGTTCGTGTTCGAAAGCAAATCCTGGAAGCTCTCGACCGTCGCGCGGGAGGGCGTGGCCTTTGTCGGCGCGCGGGTGGCGACCGGCGCGCTGGAGATCGCCATCCCCACGCTGCTGTTCAAGCTGGGCCTCAGCCAGACCGTATTCGGGATCGAGGGCTTCACGGCGAAGGCGGTCACCAGCGTTGCCGTGATCGTGCTGAATTATGTTTTCAGCAAGCTGATCGTGTTCAGAAACAGGGGCTGAACGGGCCCGGGATGGGAAACGGCGCCTTGAAATGGGGAAGGAGCATGTGGCGGTGATCTGCGTGGCTTTGCTCGGACGCATTTACATGAGAGGAAGATGTCTGTGATTAAAAATCGGAGAGACCGCCTGGTCAGGTGTGCCGCGGCCCTGGTGGCTTTTATATTGACCGTCGGCATGCTTTACGCGCTGTATTGGAGAAAGGACCTGGTCCCGTTCGGATCGAGGTCACTGATGATCAATGATGGCGACTGGCAGTATCTCGATTTCTTTTCATACCTGAAGGACGTGCTCGCGGGAAAGAACAGCCTGAGCTATACCTTCTCCAAGGGCATCGGCAGCACCGGCCTGCCGTTGTTCGCCTATTACCTGGCGTCGCCCGTCAATCTGTTGGTGGTATTCTTTGATAAGGTGGACGTGCATGTATTCTGCGCGCTGCTGTATGCCGTGAAGCTTGGCCTGGCGGCGGCGTTCACCGCGTGGTTCCTGATGGCCCGTTTCTATCCGCGCTCTGACCGGCTGCGCGATGGCGTCGTGTCAGTGCTGATGGCGATGGCCTATGCCCTCGGGCAGTACAGCATCGCCCAGGCGAGCAATATCATGTGGCTGGACGGCGTGTACATGCTGCCGCTGATCATGCTGGGTACCTATCGCGTGATCAATGGAGAGCGGCTGTGGAAGCTGGCGCTGCCCGTGGGGCTGGCCATACTGTTCAACTGGTACAGCGCCGGCGTGGACTGCCTGTTCTCCATCATATACTTCTTCTTCGAGCTGTTCATGCATTTGAAGGAAACCGACCGCATCCGGGATTGGAGGTATGTGCTGCGCGCCGTGTTCCGCTACGGCGTGGGGATGGCGCTGGGCGTGCTGATCAGCTCCATACTGTTCCTGCCCACGGTGCTGTCGCTCTCCGGCACCAACAAGGGCAGCTTTGATCTGCACAAGCTGCTCGACTTTACCGTGAACGGCAATCCGATCAAAACCGCGATGGCCTTCATCCCCGGCAGCGCCAGCAGCAAGGGCAAGGCGGCCCTGTGCTGCGGAAGCATGGCCCTGATCGGCGCCATCGGGCTGTTCATGCTCAAGTCCCTGCCAAAGTGGAAGCGCTATGCCTATGTCGCGATTGCGATCATCGGCGTGGCGATATACTACTGGAACCCGCTTGTGGTGCTGTTCTCGCTGCTCAAGAGCTTCGACAGCTATTGGTATCGCTATTCCTATGTATCCATAGCGCTGGTGGTTTACCTTGCGACCGCCTTCTTTTCGGAATCGGGCACCGATGACAGCGGCAAGGCCGGCATCGTGTTCAAGGCTATGCTGTGGACCATACTGGCCGGCTTTGTGCTCAGCCAGTGGTCCAAGAGCCTGTTTGATCCCTTCAACCGCTCGCTGCGGTGGTTCATATTCGCGTGCTGCGCACTGGCGCTGATGCTGAAGTGCCGTCAAAGCAAGCGGGTGCTTCGCACCGCCGTCACGCTGGTGTGCATGGTGGCGTTCGCGATGGACCTGGCCTACAACGTGGCCCTGCTGATGGATATCTACACGGAGACCCACATGGGGTTCTACAGGAACTACACCGTAAAGAACCAGGCGCAGCTCGCCGCGATCTTTGAACAGGATGACGAGCCCTTCCGCATCGTCCAGACCTATACCCGCAGAATGTACAACCAGAACACCGCCATGTATGATGAGCCCATGGGCGCGGGCTACTGGTCGAATACGATCTATGCCTCGACGGTGGATGAGCCCCAGATGGTGTTCCTGGACAAGCTGGGCTATCCCGAATGGGAGGACACCCTGAACGTCGTCAATATGTGCCAGATCGCCGCGGATTCCCTGTTCAGCGTGAAATACGTGATGTCCAAGTACGATATCAACGGCCTGGAGCGGACCGACCTTGAGCAGGGCGTGGATGGAAAGCGGACCTATGTCAATCCCTACTGCCTGCCCTTCGCGCTGCGTTATCCGGCCGAAGGCGAGATGGCGGAGACGGCCAATCCCTTCGAATACCAGAACGAGATCTACTCCCGCCTGCTGGGCGAGAAGACGGAGATCTATGTGCCGCTGACGTTCACCTTTACGGACTACGACAAGAAGGAGAAGGCGCCGGCCACCTATATCATCAAGATCCCCAAGGGCAGGTATGCCATCTACGGGAACATCCCATGGAAGAAGCAGTACGATGGTTACCTGAACCTGAATGGGCGCGGACGCTGCTACTACGCTTCCGTGATCTGCCCCAATGTGTTCTATATTCCCACCAATATCGGCGACAGGTACTGCTATGTGCAGATTAACACAGAGTCGCCGGAAAAGATCGCGAAGACCAACGAGCAGTTCTACGCCCTGGATCTGGATGCCTTCGAGCGCGTGACCGCCGCCCTGTCAGCCAAGGGGGCGGAGGGCATCGAGATCGAAAACGGTCGCGCAGCCTTTACCGTGGCGAACGCCGGGGAGGGGGAGCGGCTGTACGTGAGCATCCCCTATAACGAGGGCTGGACGGTGACCCGCAACGGCGAGCGGCTGACCATTGACCCAGAGCAGGACGTGTTCGAACAGTGTCTGTACGCCATTCCCCTGTTGCCGGGTGAGAACGAGATCCGGATGACCTATCGTATACCGCATCTTACGATGTATATCCTGCTTTCGGTGCTGGGCGTGCTGCTGACCGTCGCCATCGACGCATGGCCCGCCTTGATGAAGAAGCGAAGGAAGACCGCGTAATAATGAACCGCCGCGGGTCCCGGCAGGGACCCGCGGCGGTTGTTTATTCTCCCCGCGACAGCGGCGGCCATTGGGTGCCGGCGCATGCGCCTCAAAGGGCTCGCGCCAGTGATGATTCCGCCATCAAAAAGTTATGAAGAAGCGGCTGCTCCATTTCTCTTTGATGGCTATGAGGTCACGCGCGGGATAGCACGGACGGCGCGGTGTCGGGGCTCCTTGACTTGCCTTGAAATGCGCGAATCAAAGCCTACGGATGCACCACCGTGCCGATGGCTTCGCCCCTTGCCACGCGCAGTATGTTGTCCAGGTCGTCCATGTTGAACACGCGGATCTCGGGGATGTGCTGGTCCAGGCACAGCTGGAAGGCGGCGGTGTCCATCACCTTCAGGCCCATATCGATGGTCTGCTGGTAGGTGATGTCGGCGATCAGCTTTGCCTGGGGGTTCTTGCGGGGGTCGGAATCGTACACGCCGTCCACGGTGGTGCCCTTGAACACGGCGTCGGCCCGCAGCTCCGCGGCCCGCAGCGCGGCGGCGGTGTCGGTGGTGAAGAAGGGGTTCCCGCTGCCGCCGGACAGCAGCACGATCTCACCGTCGTTCAGGGCCTTGTCGGCGCGGTCGGCGCGGTACAGCTCGGCAAAGCGGGTCATCTCCTGGGCGGTGAATACGGTGGCCTTGCGGCCCAGGCGCTGGATGGCGTCCTGTACGCAAAGCGCGTTGATGATCGTGGCCAGCATGCCCATCTGGTCGGCCAGCATGGGGTTCATCGCCTCGGTGAAGCGGCCGCGCCAGATGTTGCCGCCGCCCATCACCACGCCCACCTGCACGCCCAGGTCATGAAGCGCCACGATGGCCTTCGCCGCCCGGTCCACGCGACCGGCATCAAAGCTGTGGGAGGCGTCGGTGGGGGAGAACTTCTCGGGCGCCAGCGTCTCGCCGCTGAGCTTGAGGATGATCCTTTTGTACATAAAATATCTTCCTTTCTGTTGCAACAGTAGAACGATGCGAGAGTGGAGAGTTGAGAGCGGAGCTTTGGTCAGCGCGTGAGGCGGCTATCGGTATCGCGCTCATCGTTATGTGATATCGCCGCGGGACCGCAGCCCCTGTCACCTGCCGAAGCATGTGCGCGGCATTCTTTCTCTCCACGCTCCACGCTTCACGCTCCACTCTCCTTAATGTCGTCCGCGTATTTCTGCCGTGTGGCTTCGATTTCATCATAGGCGGCCTTGAAGGCATCGACCACCTTGGGGTCGAACTGGGTGCCGCTGCCCTTGACGATCTCATCGTAGGCGCGCCGGGTGTCCCAGGCCTCCTTGTAGCTGCGGCGGCTGGTCAGGGCGTCGTACACGTCGGCCACGGCCACGATGCGGCCCTCCAGGCTGATCTCCCCAGCCTTTTCGCCGTTGGGATAGCCCCTGCCATCCACGCGCTCGTGGTGCTCCAGGGCGATGGTGCGGGCCATGGACATGGTGTCGCCCTCCACGCCGTGCAGCAGGTGCTCGCCGAAGCCGGGGTGCTTCTTGATCTCGGCAAATTCCGCGTCGGTCAGCCGGCCCGGCTTGTCCAGGATCTCCGAGGGGATCAGCAGCTTGCCCAGATCGTGCATTGTGGAGGCGAGCCGCAGGTTCTCCACGGCGTCCTCGTCAAGGCCCATCTGCTGGGCCAGTATGCGGGCGTATTCGGACACCCGCCGGATGTGCTGGCCGGTCTGCTCGCTCTTGTTCTCGGTGATCTCCGCCAGGGAAACGATGACCTCTTCCTGGATGCGGTTGGTCTTGTCTGCCCGATCCTGCAGGTACGCGCCGTATTCAAAGATCAGCGAAAAGAAGCGCACCAGTAAAAACAGCAGTATGCCCAGTACCGGGTTCACCAGCACCAGCAGCAGCAGCCAATAGGAGCCCTGGCGCATCTGCTTTGCGGTGACGGGAGAAAAGGGCTGTTGCTGCGCGAGGATGTGATCCATGACGCGCTTGAAGAAGCCGACGTAGTACATCAGCACCAACAGCGACAGGAAGGTGATGAACAGCTCGATGGCCTTTTGGTACACCGGGTCCATGGCCTGCAGGTCGGCGATCTCAAACAGCAGGCTGAACACCGGGCTGCTGCCCAGGATGCTTTCGATTTGGTCGATCCTGCCGTCGTAGAAGCCGGCGAAGAGGGACGTGTTCAGTGAAAACGCTGCCACGATCTGCATCGCGGTAACGACCATCATGACGATCACAAAGACCCTGGTCACGATGGCCACGACCCTGAGCATCCTTGCGACATCGAGCAGCTTTTTCTTCACGTCGTTCATGAAAACCCTCATTCCGAAAAAAAGGGAACGCGTTTCCACGTTCCCTATGCAGGCTTTGCTTACTTCTTGCCGATCTGCTCCGCGACTTCCGCGGCCAGGTCGCTGACCTTCTTCTCCAGGCCGTCGCCCATCTTGTAGCGGGTGAACTCCACGATCTTCATGCCGGGGACCTTCTTCTCGATCATCTTGCCGACCGGGGTCTCGCCGTCCTTGACGAAGATCTGCTCCACCAGGCAAACCTCCTGGTAGAACTTCTGGATGCGGCCCTGCACCATCTTCTCGATGATCTTCTCGGGCTTGCCCTCGTTGCGGGCCTGCGCCGCCAGGATCTCGGTCTCATGGTTCAGGTGCTCGGGATTGACCTCGTCGCGGGTCACATACTCGGGCGCCACGGGGGAGGCCGCCGCGATCTGCAGCGCCACGTCGTGCAGCACTTCCTTCACGGTGTCGTTGACCTCGGGAACCTGGGCCTTCACCAGCACGCCGACCTTGCCGCCCATGTGGATGTAGCTGTCCACAAAGCCGTTCTCGCCGCACTCATAGCGGGCGAAGCGACGGATGGAGATCTTCTCGCCGATCTTGGCCGTCTTCTCGGTGATGACGTCGGCCACGGTCTGGTCGGTATCCAGGTACTTCTCGGCCATCAGGGCGTTGATGTCGGCGGGATTGCCGCGCACGATCTGCTGGGCGATGCTGGAAACCATTTCCTTGAACTCGGGGGTGTTGGCCACGAAGTCGGTCTCGCAGTTGACCTCGACGATGGCGCCGGTGCCGCACTTGGTGCAGATGTAGCTGCCCACGATGCCCTCGGCGGCGATGCGGCTCTGCTTCTTGGCGGCCTTGGCCAGGCCCTTTTCGCGCAGGTAGTCGATGGCCTTCTCGACGTCGCCGTCGCACTCGGTCAGGGCCTTCTTGCAATCCATCATGCCACAGCCGGTGCGGCCGCGCAGATCCATAACGTCCTTAGCGGTGAAAGTTGCCATGTGAATCATCCTCCTGAAATAAGTTGGGTTCGGGCGCGAATGATGCCCTTTACGCGATTCAAGCGGCACCCCCGCAGGGAGCGTCGCATGAATCAGAAGTATCGCAATTATTCGGCGGCGACGGGGGCGGGCTCGTCCTCGGTCTGCTCACCCTGCTTGCCCTCCAGCACGGCGTCGGCCAGCTTGCCGGCGATCAGCTTGACCGCGCGGATGGCGTCGTCGTTGCCGGGGATGACATAGTCGATCTCATCGGGGTCGCAGTTGGTATCGACGATGGCCACGATCGGGATGCCCAGCGTGCGGGCCTCGGCCACGGCGATGCGCTCCTTGCGGGGGTCGACGATGAACAGCGCGCCGGGGAGCTTCTTCATCTCGCGGATGCCGCCCAGGTTCTTCAGCAGCTTTTCGCGCTCGGCGCACAGCTTGATGACTTCCTTCTTGGGCAGAACGTCGAACTGGCCGTTCTTCTCCATCGCGTCGATGTCGTTCAGGCGCTTGATGCGGGTCTGCATCGTGCGGAAGTTGGTCAGCGTGCCGCCCAGCCAACGGTTGTTCACATAGAACATGCCGCAGCGCTTGGCCTCAGCCTCGATGGACTCCTGGGCCTGCTTCTTGGTGCCGACGAACAGAAGGCTCTTGCCCTCCAGCGCCAGATCGCGTGTTGCGCTCGGTGAAGATGTACTGGGCCATCTTCGGGTTCCAGCGGCGGGTCTGGTGGCCGAAGTGAACGCCGGCCTCCAGCAGCTGCTTCATGGAAATAACTGCCATAGTGGGATTCCCTCCTTGTTTTTTCCACCCCCTGCTTCAACTCCGCGCGGCACCATGAGCTTGCGCCCTACGGTCAACCGCCCCGCGAATCGGCAGAAGTGCGTTTTCCGAAAGATTATAACACAATCCCCGGTGGATATGCAAGGTTTGCAGGTTAAATCTGGGGAAAAACCAAAGTCGCAAGCCCGATTTGGCCGTACCGACGCCACAGAAAACTTTGCGACGGGGCCGCCTTTGCTTGACGTGGTGCGGCTGAATGGGATATACTTATATCAATGCATATGTTGTTTGAATAGGAGCGCGAACATGCCGATCATCGTCAGTATCTGTGGCGTCCTGTCCACGCTGTTTACCCTGTACTATGCCGTCACCAGCCTGGCCGGCGTGCTGTTCCGAAAGCGCGCCCCCATAGCCAGTCAGCCCGCCCAAAAGCGCATTGCCGCCATCATCCCGGCGCGCAACGAGGCGGCGGTGGTCGGCAAGCTGGTGGAATCGCTGCTGGCCCAGGATTATCCCCGGGCGCTGTTCGACATCTATGTGGTCCCCAACAACTGCAGCGACGATACCGAGGCCGCCGCGCTTTCCGCCGGGGCACGGGTGCTGCGGGTGGAGGGGCCGATCCGTGCCAAGGGCGATGTGTTGCGCGGGGCCTTCGGCCAACTGACGGCCATGGGCGTCTACGACGCCTACTGCGTGTTCGACGCGGACAACCTGGTGGACGCCCGGTTCTTCCAAAATGTGAACGATATGCTGCTGGCGGGCTATCCGGTGGCCCAGGGCTATCGCGACAGCAAGAACCCCTACGACAACTGGGTGTCCGGCAGCATGTCCGCCTTCTTCTGGTTCATGAGCCGCCTGTACAACGAGAGCCGCGCGCGGCTGGGCATGTCCTGCCACCTGAACGGCACCGGCTTCATGGTGTCGGACGAAGTGGTGCGGGCCATCGGCTGGGATACCCACAGCCTGACGGAGGACCTGGAATTCACCGCGCTGTGCGCGCTGCACGGCTACAGGATCGGCTGGATGCCCGAGGCGCGCATCTACGACGAACAGACCGTCAGCTTCAAGGTCTCCTGCATGCAGCGGCGGCGGTGGACCGCCGGCTCGCTGCAGTGCATGCGCCGCTATGTGCCCCGGCTGCTGAAAAAGCACAGCATGGCCAGCCTGGACATGGCGATGCTGTTCATGGGCAACCTGCTGTGCATCATCGGCCTCGTGCCCGCGGTGGGCACGGCGCTGGGGCTGCTGCCCTTCTTCATATCCCATCCCTGGCGCATACTGGCGCTGGTGCTGCTCGGCGCGGTGTACTACCTGATCTGCTGCGGCGGCGGGGCGCTGCTGTACAGGGCCGAGCACCGGCTGAACCGGCGGGCCGTGCCGGGCATATTCGGCTTTCCGGTGTTCCTGGTCACGTGGATGCCCATCAACATGTTCGCCTGCCTGACGCCGCCGCCCCGCTGGAAGCAGATCGCCCACGTCCGCGACATCGGCGCGCCGGACGCCGGGGACTGACCGACAAGGAGGAACGTGCCCGTGAAGCGAATCGTATGCCTGCTGCTGATCTGCGCCCTGCTGCCCTGCCTTGCGGCCCGGGCGGAGGGGGAGGCCGCGCCCAACTGGTACGAGGTCTTTGTGCGCTCCTACCGGGATTCCGACGGCGACGGCCTGGGCGACCTGAGGGGCCTCATTGAAAAGCTGGATTATATCCGGGACATGGGCTGGCGCGGCCTGTGGCTGATGCCGGTGATGCCCAGCCCCTCCTACCACAAGTACGATGTGACCGACTACATGGATATCGACCCGGAGTATGGCACGATGGAGGACATGCGCGCGCTGGTGGCCGCCTGCCACGAGCGGGACATCCTGCTGATCGTGGATATGCCCGTGAACCATACCTCCACCCTTCACCCCTGGTTCCTGGCGGCCTGCGAGGCGCTGCGCTCGGGGGACGAGGGCGGCGCGTATGTCGACTACTACAGCTTCAACCGCGAGGGCGGCAGCGGCTATACCCCGCTGGAGGACACCGGCTGGTACTACGAGGAGCAGTTCCAGGGCGGCGGCATGCCGGACCTGAACCTGGACAATCCCGGGGTGCTCTCCGAGATCAACGGCATATTTGACTTCTGGCTGAACGACGTGGGCGTGGATGGCTTTCGCCTGGACGCGGTCACCAGCTATTTCACCGGCAACGCGGCGAAGAACGTGGCGCTGCTTCATCAGCTGAAGGACATGGCCGAGGCGCTGAAGCCGGGCAGCTACCTGGTGGGGGAGTGCTGGGCGAACCTGGGCACCATCGCGGAATACTACGGAAGCGGCGTGGACAGCTTCTTCCTGTTTCCCGCCGCCGAGGCCGAGGGCTTCATCGCGGCCTCCATGCGCGCGCGGAGCAAGCCGGCGGAGAAGTTCGCCAAGGGCTATCAGAAGGTGCTGGACGCCATCCCGGACGGCCTGCTGGCGCCATTCCTGTGCAACCATGACACGGCCCGGACGCTGGGGCTGGTGCAGGGCCGGGAGAACCCTGTGGCGGCGAAGTTCGCCCAGGGCCTGCTGGGCATGCTGAACGGCCGGGTGTTCACCTATTATGGCGACGAGGTGGGCATGGTGGGCAGCGGCGACGATCCCAACAAGCGCCTGGCGATGCCCTGGGCAGACGGCGACATGACCGACCAGCCCCCGGGCGTCACCAGCGTGGAGTATCCCTATCCCGCGGTCGACGCGCAGCTGGAGGACCCGGATTCCCTGCTGAATTACGTGTGCGCCGTCAACGAGGCGCGGCTGCGCTTCCCGGCCATCGCGGAGGGCGCGAACACGTTCCTGCTGGCGGAGGGCAACCTGTGCCTGATGAAAAGGGAGACCGGGGAGCAGACCTGCCTGATCGCCGTCAATTTCTCAAAGAAGGACGCGGAACAGACCGACGTCGGTCGGTGCACCATCGCCGCGGACCTGGAGGCGGGCGAGGGCGCCGCCGCCCTCGACGGCACGACGCTGACCCTTCCGCCCTGCGGTATCTGCGTATTGCTGCCGGAGGGATGACGGGCCGTCATCCCGGGCGATACCGAAGAATCGATGAATCAGTAAACAAGCTGCGGAGGTGCGATACATCATGCGTGAATACCTGGAACAGATCGAGCGCGTCATTGCGCAAGGCCCCTATTCGGACGACTGGGAATCGCTGTCGAGGATCGAACAGCCCCGCTGGTTCAACCGGCTGAAGCTCGGCATATTCATCCACTGGGGCGTGTACAGCGTGCCCGCCTTTGACAACGAGTGGTATCCCCGGAACATGTACATCCAGGGCAGCCGCGCCTACGAGCACCATGTGGCCACCTACGGCCCCCACAAGGATTTCGGTTACAAGGACTTCATTCCCATGTTCAAGGCCGAGAAGTTCGATCCCGCGGCCTGGGCGCAGCTGTTCGAGGAGACCGGCGCGCGATATGTGGTGCCGGTAGCCGAGCACCACGACGGCTTCCAGATGTACAAAAGCGACATCTCCCACTGGAACGCCTTCGAGATGGGCCCGCACCGGGACGTGCTGGGCGAGCTGAGCGCCGCCTGCTCGGCCCGGGGCCTTGTGATGGGTGCCTCGTCCCACCGCATCGAGCACTGGTTCTTCCTGGGCCACGGCCGGGATTTTGACAGCGACATCCACGAGCCGCTTCAGCGGGGCGACCTCTACTGGCCCTCGATACCGCTGGACGAGCACGACGACCTGTACGCCGAGCCCGCCCCCACCCAGGAGTACCTGGAGGACTGGCTGGTGCGCACCTGCGAGATCATTGACCGCTATCATCCGCGCATACTGTACTTCGACTGGTGGATCCAGCACAGCAGCGCCAAGCCCTACCTGAAGAAGCTGGCGGCCTACTACTACAATCGCGCCGCCGAGTGGGGCGTGGAGGTCGTGATCTGCTACAAGCACGATTCCTTCCTGTTCGGTTGCGCCATGCCGGACGTGGAGCGCGGCCAGTTCGCCGAGCTGAAGCCCTATTACTGGCAGTCGGATACCGCCATCGCGCGCAACTCCTGGTGCCACACCGTGGAGAACCAATACAAGGACGCGCTGGACATCCTCTGGGACCTGGTGGACGTGGTCAGCAAGAACGGCTGCATGCTGCTGAACGTGGGCCCGAAGGCCGACGGCACCATCTCCGACGAGGACCGCAGGGTCATGAACGACATCGGCGCGTGGATGAAGGTGAACGGCGAGGCCATCTACGAGACCCGGGCCTGGCGCGCCTTCGGCGAGGGCCCCACCCAGGTGGTGGAGGGCCAGTTCTCGGACGGCGAGAAGAAGGCCTTTACCAGCGCGGACTTCCGCTTTACCACGAAGGGCTGCGCGCTGTACGCCATCGCCATGAAGCCCTCGGACGACGGCGATTACTGCGTCAAGGCCCTGGCCCAGGCCCCTGTCGAGGTGGCCCGGCGCTTCCATGGCATCGTGAAGAACGTCAGCGTGCTGGGCAAGGACGGCCCGGTACAGTGGAGCCGCGACGATCAGGGTCTGCACATCCACACCGACTGGCGCATGGGCGACATGCCCGTGTCGTTCAAGGTGGAGCTGGATTAAGGAGTGAATCTGACCATGGACAAGCTCAGCCTCGTGGCGCTGCTGGACGAGGACAAGGAGATGGTGCTGGCGAATATCGCCAGGGATCGCTCGCTGCCCTCGGCCCAGGCCGCGCTGGAAAAGGAAATCGACCGGGTGATGTACCGGTATGTGGAGGCCTGCGACGACGTGGCGGCGCGCGATAGCGCCCAGCACATCCTGCAGGCCATGAAGGATACCCTGCCGCTGATGGACGCGGTGGGCGAGGCCAAGCAGTGGAAGCAGACCTATGAAGCCCCCGGCGCCGGGAAGCTGAAGCTGGGCGGCCTGACGGCGGCGGCCCTCCTGATCGGCGCGGCGCTGGTGCTGGCCTCTGTGGCCGGGGTGCTGATCGCGGGCAGGCTCACCGGCGCGCTGACGTTTTTGAAGGCGCTGCTGCCCGCCGTGCTGGGCTGCGCGGCGCTGTTCTTCGCGGGCATACGCGCGGCGAAGCCGAAGAAGCAGGCCGGCGGCAACGCCGAGATCCCGACGCGCACCGAATTCCTGGCGGACGGGGAGAAGGTATGGCACTGCCTGCGCGGCGCGATGCTGCTGGCGGACGGCCAGCTGGACCGCATCCGCCAGCAGAACGCCGCGGCAAACCAGGGTCGTGATCTGAACGCCGCAGGCGGGTCGCTGCCCGGCGGGGCGCTGGAGCTGTTTGCCGAGCTGCTGGAATCGGCCTATGCCGCCGGGAGCGACGGCGGGGAGCAGGCCGAGGCGATCCGCTTCTACCTGCACAAGGCCCAGGTGGACGTGCTGGACTTTGCCCCGGGACGGGAGAGCTGGTTTGAGTTCCTGCCCGCCGGGGGCGAGGGCACGATCCGACCGGCGTTGGTTTCCGAAGGCAAGCTGATCAAAAAGGGATTGGCTTCGAAACAGAGATAACCGACCGCGGTTGAGCTTTGTAAACCGGGGTCGGCGAGGGGAATTGTGATGAACAGATACTATGGCTTTGACCTGGGCGACGCGGAGAGCGCCATATCCAGGCTCGGGAAACAGGACACGGGCGAGCCGGAGGTATTGACGGTGCGGGAGGCGAAGAGCTTTATCACCGCCTATGCCCAGCTGGCCAGCGGGGCGCTGCTGATCGGCGAGAGCGCCTGCTACGATACCAATGCCGTCAAGCGCAGCCTGCGCTTCAAGAGCCTGTTCCTGACCGATCCGCAGAGCGAGAAGGACGTGCGCCGCTTTGCCGCGGGGGTGCTGGGCGAGCTGTACGCCGATGGCAGCCTGGTGCAGAACGAGGACTGCTGCTTCTACATCGGCTGTCCCGCGGGCTGGGACCGGGCGGCGCGGGAGCGCTATCGCCGCATCTTCGAGGACGTGGGCTATCCGCCGGCGCGGATCGTTTCGGAATCCAGGGCCGCGCTGATCAGCGCGTGCCAGTCCAAGCATTTCCAGGTGGGCTACGACATCATGTCCAAGCCGGTGCTGGTGGTGGACATCGGCTCTTCCACCACCGACTTTGCCTTCATACTGGGCGGGCACGAGGTGGAGCTGCAAACCGCGGGCGAGGTGCGCCTGGGCGGCGGCATCATGGACGAGCTGCTGCTGGAGGAATCCATTCGCCTCAGCGAGGACAGCGCGGCCGTGCGCAGGGCCCTGGAGGCGAGCCCGCCCTGGCGCAGCTACTGCGAATTCGCCGCGCGGCGGCTGAAGGAGCAGTACTTCTCCGACGAGGAATACTGGCAGGAGAACGACTGCCGCAAGACGGTGCGCATCCTCGCGGGCGACGGCGCAAAGCTGACCCTGCGGCTGAACGCGAAGATCGCCGACCGCGTGCTGAACCAGGGGGCGCCCCAGCTGAACGGCGTATCCTTCAGGGACGCCTTCTGCGAGAGCCTGCGCCAGCTGAGGACCAAGCTCGCCGAGCACAGGCCGGAGCTGCTGTTCCTGACCGGCGGCGTGTCAAAGCTGCCCGCGATAAGGCAGTGGTGCCAGTCGGTGTTCCCGGAGGCCGTGGTGATCACCGGCGCGGAGCCGGAGTTTTCCGTGTCCCGGGGTCTGGCCTGGAGCGGCCGCATCGACGAGGAGCTGCGCCAGTTCCGCAAGGAAGTGGAGGAGCTGGTGGATTCCAGCGTGGTGGAGCGCATCGTGGAGAAGCGCATCGACGACCTGTACCGCCGGGTGGTGGACGCGCTGGTGGAGCCGATACTGCGCCGCGTGGCGCTGCCGGTGTTCGACCGCTGGCGCAGCGGCGATATCGCGCGGCTTTCGGACATCGACCTGATCGTGCAGAAGGAGATCGAGGCCTGGCTGCACTCCGACGAGGCGCAGGCGCTGCTGGTGAAGCCCATCACCGAATGGCTGAAGCCGGTGGCCTACGACGTGGAGGAGAAGACCATGCCCATCTGCGTGCGCCACAACGTGCCCTATCGGGCGATGAGCCTGAATTCCTACTTCTCGCTGTCCGATGTGGATATCCGCATCGATGCCCGGGAGGTATTCGCCGTGGAGGGCTTCACGTGGCTGATCAACACGATCATCTCCATCATCGTGGGTCTGATCTGCGGCGGCAGCGGGCTGGCCGTCGTTTCCAGCGGCATATCCGGGATACTGGCGGGGGCGATAGTCTCGCTGCTGATACTGTTCCTGGGCAAGGACAAGATGCAGCAGGTGTTCATGAACATGGACATCCCCAAGCCCATGCGCAAGCTGGTGCCCCGCGGCCACTTCGAGGCCCGGATCGAGCGCATGACCGAGGAGGTCAAATCCAATTTCTACAGCAATTTGGAAAACGAGAAGAACGCCGAGATCACCGAGCGCATGGTCGCCGAGATCACCCAGCAGATCGAGCAGTGCCTGACCAAGATGGCGCAGATCGTTGAGATACCGCTGTAGGGAGTAGGGAATAGGGATTAGGCAATAGGCAATAGGAATTGTGGCTGGCGCGTGCCCTGTAGGAAAGGCTTTTTTAGGAGAGATGAACCAGATATGTTGAAAATTGCGCTTCCCGTGCCGGACGCGGGCAAGTTCCGCAACTATCTCGACGCCCTGTCGGCGCTGGGCGCGGTGGGCGTTGCCGTGGGCGGGGACGTGGACCCGGCGGGCTTCGACGGGCTGCTGCTGCCCGGGGGCGGGGACATCGATCCGGCCCGGTACGGACAGGCGAACACCGCCAGCGAGGGCATCAAACCGGCGCTGGATCAGATGCAATTCGGCGCGCTGGACGCCTTCGTGAAGGCGAAAAAGCCGGTGCTGGGCGTCTGCCGGGGCCACCAGCTGGTGAACGTCTACTTCGGCGGCACGCTGATCCAGCACCTTGAACGGGCCTCGGCGCACAGCCAGTGCGGCGGCAGCGAGGACAGGGTGCACGACACGGCTGCGGTTCCGGGAAGCGCGGTATTTGAACTGTACGGAGAGCGCTTTGCTGTGAACAGCTCCCACCACCAGGGGGTGGACGCGGTGGGGAAGGGCCTCGTGATCACCCAGCGCGCGGCGGACGGCGTGATCGAGGGCATGGCCCATGAGCGCCTGCCCATCATCACCGTGCAATGGCACCCGGAGCGCATGTGCCTGGCCCACGCCAGGGCGGATACCGTGGACGGGATTCGGATATTTGAATGCTTTTTGGAGATGTGCCGGGAATAGTATCCATACGATCATGAAAAGGCGGCTGCGCATGGCAGCCGCCTTTATAATGTGGATTTGTGCGATCAGCCCTTGACCGCGCCGGCGATAGCGTAGGCACGGTGGCGATGGAGAGCGCCGCGCCGATGGGGCCCCAGTCGGTGGTGTACTGGCCGGAGAGGGCCTGCACGCCCACGGGCAGGGTCTTGATGGCATCCTTGCTGATGAACACGTTGGCGAACATCAGCTCGTTCCAGCACTGCAGGAACGTGTAGATGCCCACGGTGGCCACGGCGGGCAGCATCAGCGGCGCAATGATACGCAGGAACGTGCCCCACACGCCACAGCCGTCGATGGAGGCCGCCTCGTCCAGGTCATAGGGGATATCGCCCATGAAACCGGTGGAGATCAGTATGCCCATGGCCAGCGAAAACGCGGAGTAGGGGATGATCACAGCCCAGTAGGTGCTCAGCATGTGCAGCTTGGAAAGCGACACGTAGATGGGCACGATGGAGGCGTGGATCGGGATGGTCAGGCCCAGCATGAAGAACTTGTTCATCAGCTTGCGGCCCTTCCACACCAGCCTTGTGATGGCGTAGGTGGCCATGAAGCTGGCGATCAGCGTGATCAGGATCGTGGCAGCGGCCACGATGACGCTGTTCAGGAAATACCGGTACATATGGCCGGTGTTCAACGCCTGGGTGTAGTTGCTGAACAGCCAGTATCTCGGCAGGCCGATCACGTTTTCGCCGAAGATCTCGGTGTTGTTCTTCAGCGAGAAGGTCAGCATCCAGTACACGGGGAACAGGCAGATGATGGCCCAGAGCACCAGCCCGATGTAGGACAGGACCGTGATCGGCCGCAGGTCCCGCCTGCGCTTGACTTCCATGGGAGGATACTTTTTAGCGCCTGTCATACTCATATCACTTATCCTCCTTAAAAGCCATGTTGATCAGCAGCGCGAACGCGAAGCACAGTATGATCAGCATCACCGCGATGGTGCTGCCCATGCCGTAGCGGTTGCGCAGGAACAGCATGCTGATCATCAGCGTGCTGGGCACCTCGGTGGCGTGCAGGGGGCCACCGTTGGTCAGCACGTAGATCAGGTCGAAGGATTTCAGCGAGCCCGTCACCGCGAAGATGACGCTGACGCGCAGTATCGGCTTGATGTAGGGGATCACGATATAGCGGTTCACCTGGCTCTCGGTACAGCCGTCGATCATGGCGGCCTCGTTCAGCTCCGGCGGCACGCCCTTGACGCCCGCGTACATCAGCAGCATGTGGTAGCCCACGTACTGCCACAGGATCGGCACGAAGCAGGCCCAGAGCGCCAGCTTCTTGTCGCCCAGCCAGATCTTCGCCCAATCCTCACGCCCCAGCGCGCGCAGCATCATGTTCAGCACGCCGTAATCGGGGTTGTAGATCTTCAGCCACAGCTGGCCGATGACCACGGTGGAGATCAGAACGGGCATAAAGTAGATGGACAGGAACGCGCGCTCGCCCTTGACCTTCTTGCCCAGCTTCAGCGCCAGCAGCAGCGCCAGGGGCAGCTGGATGCCGACGGAGAACAGCGCCAGCAGCAGCGAGTTGCGCAGCGCCCGCATGAAGTTGATGGAGTTGCTGGTGAACAGCTCCTTATAGTTCCCAAAACCGATGAATTCGGCCACCTTGCCGGGGCCGCCCCAGTTGAAGAAGCTGTAATAGCCCGACATGATGATCGGGGCGATCAGTACGCCGATGAACAGCACCAGCGCCGGCAACAGAAACACCAGAATATTCAGCTTGTAGGAAAGTGGTCTTTTCATGTTCGGTGCTTCCTTTCAACAAAAGAGGGAGACGGCCCCTCTCGGGATAGGATCCCTCGCGGAGACCGTCTCTCTGTGTCAGCAGCGCTTCAGCGCCGCTTCAGGCATTACTGCAGGTCGCCAGCCAGGCCCGCGATGAAGCCCGCGCCGTCGATCTCGCAGCCGTACACCTGGGACACATAGTCCAGATAGGTGTTGGCGGGATCAGCGCTCATGGCGGTGTCGCCGAACAGCACCATGCCGTCAGCATTGGCCACGATATCCGCAACCGCGGCAACCAGGGGCTTCACAGCGCTGGTGTCGTAATCGGGGGTCCAGGCCGGCAGGCCGGAACCGGCCAGATAGCCGTAGTGGCAGATGGCCTTGCCCAGCTCCATGGCCGCGTTGGCAGCCAGCTCGGCGTTCTTGGAGGAAGCGGCAACCGCCAGGGTGTCGGAGGGGCCGCCGATGACCTGGCCGTAGGTGGCCTTCTCAGCGTTCATCACGGGGAACAGGGCGACCTGGAAGTTGCCCTCGGCGTCGTTGACCTCGCCGCAGTTCCAGCTGCCGTTCTGATAGAAGGCATACTTGCCGGCGATGAAGTTGGCCTTCACTTCGTCGTTGCCCAGGGCGATGCCGTTGGGATCGAAGTAGCCGCCATTGATCATGTCCTGGAAGGTGGAAACGGCGGTGGCGATGCCTTCGTCGTTCCAGGTGCCGCGGCCCGCGAAGATCTCGTTCAGGGCCTCGTAGCCGATGGTCTTCTCGATGATGGGCTCCAGATACTCGGTCACGCACCAGGTCTCCTTGCCGGCGCAGCCGAAGGGGGTGATGCCGGCGGCGACCAGGGCGTCGCAGCAGGCGGTCAGGTCTTCATAGGTCTCCGGGACATGATCCCAGCCGGCCTGGGCCAGCAGGTCCATGTTGGCGAACAGCGTGACGATGTTCATGGTCAGCGGCACGCCGTACTTCTTCCCGCCGTAGGAGGCGTTCTGGGTCATGACCTCGGGCAGGCTCTCGGCGAAGGTGGGATAGATGTCATCCAGGCAGTAGACATTGCCCATGTCCACGAAGTCGCCCAGGAAGGCGCCGGCCCAGGTGAAGAAGATGTCCGGCAGGGAATCCGGATCGGCCATGGCAGCCTTGATCTTGGTCTTGTAGGACTCGTTCTCGAAGGCTTCCCACTCGATCTTCACGTCGGGATGGGCGGCCTCATACTCGGCGATGGCGGCCTCGTAGGCGGGACGGTTCGCGTCGCTCTCGGTGGCGATGCACCACATGGTGATGGTGGTCTGCTCTTCAGCCAGCGCGGAGCACATGGACAGAACGAACAGAGCGGTCAGCACGATAGCCAACAGTTTCTTCATGGGTTCTTCCTCCTTAAAATAATATACTCTTCTATGCTCAACGCGACCGGACCTGGCCGCGCCAAGTAACGCATCATAAGCTGCTGTTGTTACAGCCTTTCTTTTTCTAATACAATCATAACACATTTGTCCTGATTTGTAAAGGATTTGAACGCGCATGAATGCTCATCGGTTGCGATTTTATGCATCAGAAGTATCACGGGGCGAATTGGTATCGCGAACGCGATTACATCATGCTGCGGTACAGGGCCTTGATCTCTTCCACGCTGGTGTCGCGGGGGTTGCCGGGGCAGCAGGCGTCGGCGAAGGCGGATTCGGACAGGAACTGCACGTCCTCCTCCTTCAGGATGCCCTTCAGGTCGGCGGGGATGCCCACGTCCTGGCTCAGCTGCTTCACGGCGGCGATGGTGGCGCTGGCGGCCTCGTCGTCGTCCATCATGTCGATGCCGGGCACGCACATGGCCTTGCCGATGGCGCGATAGCGCTTGCCGGCCACGGGGGCGTTGTACTCCAGGCCGAAGGGCAGTATGATGGCGCAGGCCACGCCGTGGGGCGTGTCATACAGGGCGCTCAGGCCGTGGGCCATGCTGTGCACGATGCCCAGGCCAACATTGGAAAAGCCCATGCCCGCGATATACTGGCCCAGGGCCATGCCCTCGCGGCCGTCGGGGGTGTTCTGCACCGCGCCGCGCAGGTTGGCGGCGATCAGGCGGATGGCCTCCAGGTGGAACATGTCGGAAATGGCGCAGGCGCCCTTGGTGATATAGCCCTCGATGGCATGGGTCAGCGCGTCCATGCCGGTGGCGGCGGTCAGGCCCTTGGGCATGCTGCTCATCATGTCGGGATCGACCACGGCGATCTCCGGGATGTCGTTGGTGTCCACGCACACGAACTTGCGCTTCTTCTCGACGTCGGTGATCACATAGTTGATGGTGACCTCCGCCGCGGTGCCGGCGGTGGTGGGCACGGCGATGGTGAACACCGCGTGCTGCTTGGTGGGGGCCACGCCCTCCAGGGAACGCACGTCGGCGAACTCCGGATTGTTGATGATGATGCCGATGGCCTTCGCGGTGTCCATGCTGCTGCCGCCGCCGATGGCGATGATGCTGTCCGCACCGCTCTTCTTGAAGGCGGCCACGCCGTTCTGCACGTTTTCGATGGTGGGGTTGGCCTTGATGTCGCTGTATACCTCATAGGCAAAGCCCGCCTTGTCCAGCAGGCCCGTCACCTTCTGGGTCACGCCGAACTGCAGCAGGCCCGGGTCGGTGCAGACGAAGGCCTTTTTGTAGCCGCGGGCGGTGAGCTCCGGCACGATGTTCTCGATGGCGCCGCTGCCGTGATAGGAAATGGTGTTCAATACGATGCGATTTGCCATGGGGATCCACGCTCCTTATATGATGAAATTTGATGGATTGACCATACCTATAGTATCCCCTGGAATCGCCCTTGTCAAGCGAAAAAGGATAAATTTGTCACCGCGTCGTGTAGCCCCGGTTTTACGCCGATTCAACAGGGCATTGCTGGCGCGGGGAGCGGGCGGGTGCTATAATTCATGCAGTACTGGAAGGTTGTGTTTGGCTTGCAAAAGACGACGGACAAATGGCGCACGCTGGGGATCGTGCTGGCCCTGGCGTGGCCCACGATGCTGGAGCAGATGCTGGCGGTGGCCGCGCAATACGTGGATTCGGCCATGGTGGGCCGCCTCGGCGCGGCGGCCACGGCCACGGTGGGCGCGACGGTGACCATCAACTGGATGGTGGGCAGCACGCTTTCGGCGCTGGGCATCGGCTTTCTGGCCTTTATCGCCCGGGAATACGGCGCGAAGCGGTATGAGAACGCCTCCCGCGCCGTGGCCCAGTCGGTGCTGGCGGTGATCGCGTCCGGCCTGTTTTTCACGGCGCTCACGCTGCTGCTGAGCCCCTGGGTGCCCGGCTGGATGAACGCCAGCGAGGAGATCCGCGGGGCGGCGTCCCGCTATTTCTTTATCATCTACACGCCGATGCTGCTGCGGGCGGCCACGGTGATCTTCGGCACGGTGCTGCGGGCCTCCGGCGATACCCGCACGCCGATGAAGGTGAATCTGCTGGTGAACGTCGTCAATGTGATACTCAACTACCTGCTGATCTACGAAACGCGGGATGTGTCCCTGCTGGGCTGGACGGTGCGCATGCCCGGCGCGGGCATGGGGGTCACCGGCGCGGCCATCGGCACCGCGGCGGGCTATGCCGTGGGCGGCGTGGCCATGACCGCGGCGCTGTGGCGGCACCCGAGGCTCTCGCCCAGGGGGCGCAGCCTGAAGCCGGACGCGAGCATACTGAAGCCCTGCCTGAAGGTGGCCGTGCCCGCTGCGCTGCAGCGCTTTGGCACCTCCTTCGGCTATGTGGCCTTCGCCTCGCTGATCAACGCCCTGGGCACGGTGTCCACCGCGGCCCACAGCATCGCCAACACCGCCGAATCGGCCTTCTACATCCCGGCCTACGGCATACAGACCGCCGCGGCCACGCTGTCCGGCAACGCGGGCGGCATGAAGGACAAGGATTACATGCGGGCGATCACCCGCACGCTGCTGGTGCTGGAGCCCACGCTGATGGCGGTGTCCGGCGCGACGCTGTTCCTGCTGGCTCCGCGGATGATGGCCATGTTCACCCCGGATGAAAGCGTCATCCGGCTGGGCACCACGGTGCTGCGCATGGTGGCCGTCACGGAGCCGCTGTACGGCGTGGCCGTGGTGCTGGAGGGCGTCTTCATGGGCGTGGGGGACACGATGTACGCCTTCGCCTGCAACATCATCGGCATGTGGGGCCTGCGGGTGCTGGGCACGGCGCTGCTGACGCGCGTGTTCCACCTGGGCCTGACCGCCGCCTGGGGCGCGATGATCGCCCACAACATACTGCTGTTCGTGCTTTTCGTGATCCACTATCGGGGACAGAAGTGGAACCCGCTGGTGACAGGGGAGAAGTTTTGATAAGACGTAGAGAGTTGTGAGTGGAGTTGCCGGAAGCGGGGCGCGCTACACTGCTCTGATGCCTGTATGACGCGAAGATCCTGTGCTTCGCAAGCCTTTGGCACGCCGCGCTCAGGATGACAAACGATGTGGTACGCGTCATCCTGAGCGGAGCGAAGGATCTTGCTATAAGGAGAAGTGGCGACGTCTCAATCCGGCCACTATTCCTATTGCCTATTGCCTGAGTCCCATCTCCTCCATATACGCCTCCACGTCCGCCCGGGTGCCCGCGAAGGGACCGGGCGTTTCCATTTTCAGGGAGACGCAGGCGGTGGCGTAGCGCAGGGCCTCGTCGATATCCGCGCCCAGCGTGCGCATGGCGATATAGCTGCCGAACACGGTGTCGCCCCGGCCCGTGCGCCCGCTGAGGTTGCGGGAGGTGACGGGATAGCGGCACATGCGCCTGCCGTCGCAGGCCAGCATTTCGCTGTTGTGGGAGATCAGTATTTCCGGCACGCCCCACTGGATCAGCAGCTTCGCGGCCTCCTGTCGGTCGGACAGCCCGGTGAGGATCTCGGCCTCGGCGGCATCGGCCTTCAGGATGTCGAACATGGGCAGGTATTTGCGCTTCTCCGGCCAGTCGTGGAATACCAGCTTGCCGCCGTCGTTGTGGCGCAGGTAGCCCTGTATGTCGCAGGTCACCTGACCGCGCCGCTTCAGCGCCTCGATCAATTCGCCGGGGAAGTCGCCGTACAGCAGGCCCGCCAGGTGGGTCATCCTGCAATCCACCTCCGGCAGCTCATCCGGGGTGATCGGGTCGGACTGGGCCGCGCAGGAGGCCTCGCGGCGCTCCCGGTCGGCGGTGAAGTAGCGGTTGCGCATCTCGGTGGTGCGGCGGGAAGGCAGTATCGCCAGGTCCTCCGCCGGCACATGGAAGGCCGCGGGCACCTCCGCGTCTTCGGGATTGGCCTTCACCGCGGCGAAGACCTTCGCGCCGGTGGCCGCCGCGGCGGGTGTGCAGAAGGTGACGGCACCGCCCACGATGCGGCTCTCCTCGCCGGTGTAATCGATGTTCACGTCCCGGGTGGCGGGACCGAGGATCATAAGGTCGTATTGCTTCATCTGTAATTCATACCTTTCCCAAGCACCATGCAATCGTAGGCCCGTTTCACCTTTTCATAGTTGCCGTCCCGGTCCAGGGCGATGCCGCGGCCGACGCCGTCCACCACCTGGCCGCGGCCGATGGCGTTCAGCTTATCCTCCAGCTCGGCAAGCAGCTGCGGCGCGCTGCCCGGGGGCGTGCTGCGGCCGTCGAATATGATGTGCAGGTAGACCTCCACGCCCTCGGCCATCTCGGTGAGCATCAGCGGATAGTCGATGCAGCCGTGGCTGGACTTGTAGGTCAGGTAGGCGATCAGGTGCAGCGGGTGGCCGGCGCTGCGGGCGTCCGCGATGGCCTTCAGGAACACCGGGTTGCGCTTGAAATCGCCGCTCTTGATGGAGGCGTCCATGCGCACGTCGTCCTGGGCCACGATCCGGCCCGCGCCCAGGTTGTTGTGGCCGGCCTCGGAATTGCCGGGCTTGCCGTCCTGCAGGCCCGCGTCGGGGCCGGAGGCGTCCAGCCGGCTGTTGGGCCAGCGGGCCAGCAGCGCGTCCCAGCCGGGGGTGTCGGCCAGGTGGATGGCGTCGTTGTCGTCGCCGCTGCCGTAGCCCCAGCCGTCCAGTATGATCAGCATCACCTTGTCGGAGCGGATGTCGCCGGATTTGATCAGGCTCTCGCCGGTCATCTCCGCGGGCTTTTCAAGCCCCAGCAGCGACAGCACCGTGGGGGA
>CACYWI010000015.1 GCA_902778045.1 uncultured Eubacteriales bacterium | reverse complement strand
ACCTGTCCCTGAGCGTGATACTGCACGGCGACGGCACCGTGGACCAGAAGGTGATCGGCGTGTTCGGCGAGGCCATCGCGGCGCGGCGTTCGGACGAGGGCCAGTGGGCGCGGCTCAAGGCGGTGTTCGCGTCGCCGGCGCTGCAGATGGTCAGCTTCACCATCACCGAAAAGGGCTACGCGTTGAAGAACGAAAACGGCGAATACTACGGCTTTGTCAAAAAGGACATCGAAAACGGCCCGGATCGGGTGACCGGCGCGATGGGCGTGGTGGCCGCGATGCTGTATCACCGCTTCAAAGAGGGCGGCGCGCCGATCGCGCTGGTGTCCATGGACAACCGCTCCCGCAACGGCGAATTCCTGCGCGACTCGGTGCTGACCATGGCGCGGGAATGGCTGTCCCGGGGCGGCGTGGAGCCGGCGTTCCTGAACTACGTCGCCGACGAGGACCGGGTGACCTTCCCCCCTTCCCCTGGACGATGATCGACAAGATCACCCCGCGCCCCGGCGAGGCCATCACCCGGAGGCTGGAGGACGCCGGGCTGGAGGGCATGGCCCCCGTGGTCACCTCGAAGCAGACCTTCATCGCCCCCTTCGTGAACGCCGAGGGCCCCCAGTACCTGGTGGTGGAGGACTGCTTTCCCAACGGCAGGCCGCCGCTGGAGGACGCGGGCGTGTTCATGGCCGACCGGGATACGGTGAATAAAGCCGAGCGGATGAAGGTCACCGCCTGCCTGAACCCGATCCACACCGCGCTGACCACCTACGACTGCATGCTGGGCTACGCGCTGTTCGCCGACGGCATGTCGGATCCCCAGCTTTCAGAGCTGGCACGGCGCGTGGGCTATGTGGAGGGCCTGGCCGTCGCGCCGGACCCGGGCATACTCTCACCAAAGGCGTTCCTGGACGAGGTGATGAACGAGCGCTTCCCGAACCGGTACCTGGGCGATACCTCCCAGCGCATCGCCGTGGATATTTCCCAGATGGTGGGCATACGCTTCGGCGAGACCGTCAAGGCCCACGTGCAAAGGTATGGCACCGCGGCGGCCCTGGTCGGGGTGCCGCTGGCCATCGCGGGCTGGCTGCGCTACATGCTGGCCGTGGACGACGAGGGACGTCCCTTTGAGCTTGCCCCGGACCCGATGGGCGAAAAGCTCATTCAAACCGTGGGGGGCGCGTTCCGCCTGGGCCATACCGGCGAGGTCTCTTCCGTGCTGCGGCCCATCCTCTCCAATGCCGAGATCTTCGGCGTGGACCTGTATGCCGCCGGCATTGGGGAGAAGATCGAGGAGATGTTCAGAAGGCAGCTTGCCGGCCCCGGCGCGGTGAGGGATACGCTGAAGGCGTACCTGGAAGCATAAACCCGGCTTGACAGGATTTCGCCGGGTAAGTATAATGAAGGTCAGAAAACAGACGATGGATTGCTGTGAAAGGATCAACGCATGAACGGACGAAACGCCAATTCAACGCGCCAAGGCTACACCGCGGGGGTGGAGCGGCCCAGCAAGCAGCGCGCCGTGTCGGCCCGGGGACTGCTTGGGCTGCTGCTTACGCTGCTGCTGCCGCCGGTGGGGCTGTTTTTCCTGTGGCGGCAGGGCGTTTTCCGCACCCGGGGTCGCTTGCTGCTGACCGGCCTGGCCACGCTGGAGATGACGGCGCTGTTCGTGCTCCTGACCCCCCACCAGGAGCTGACGCCCCGCACGCCCGTGCCGGTGGCCCCCGCCCTGGTGACCGCCGCCCCCCAGGGGGAGACGCTGAACGCCCTTTCCAACATCGAACAGCTGCTGTACGAGCAGAAGCTGGCCAAGGTGCTGGACGCCGGCGGCACCGCCCGGGATCTTCTGACCGAGGAGGAGAAGCTGGAGGCCCAGAACGCCCAGAACGAGGCCACCTATGAAGAGGTGGTGTACAGCGTGTTCAGCAACGCCGTGTACTACCACGCCACGAAGGTGTGCCGCACCCAGACCAACGGCCGCGAGCTGACCGTGCGCGACGCGCTGCGCGAGGGCCTGCAGCCCTGCCCCTATTGCAATCCGCCAGCCATCGTGGCGTAGCCCTGCAAAATATCAAATTAAAGTCATATTTATTACCTTGATTTCACCGGTAAACCATCCTATCATATACGATAGGATGGTTATATTTTGAGATAATACTCCACAGAGGGAGGACAAGCCATGTTTTGCTCCAGATGCGGCAAGACCCTGATGCCGGAAGACACGCAATGCCCCCATTGCGGCAGTCCCGTAGGGGAAAGCCGGTTCGAGGGCACGCCCTATACCTCGGCGCAGGCCCACATAACGCCCGACACGCCCGCGGGGCAGGTGTCGGCAGCCTATACCCGCACCAGCTATACCACCATGAGCGACGAGCAGCAGCAGGAGGGCGCGGTGGACAGCCGCACCACCTACCGCCCGGTGTATGAGGAGAGCTCCGCCCCGGAGGAGATCCGCAGGGACATGCGCTCGGTGATCGAGGGTGAGGAGCATGAGGCCGAGGATGTCCAGCCTTCGTTGGAGGAGCTGTCCGAGGACGCCCAGAACACGCTGAGCGCCGTGGACGAGGAGCTGAAGATGGAGAGCATGGATACCTCCGAGCTCCACTCCCGGCCCATCGAATCCACGGGCCGCGCCGGCATCAGCACCGAGGTCGAAAATTACATCCAGAAGCTGGAGGCCACCCAGAGCCGCCGTGCCGCCCGCCGCCGCCGCGCGGTGGACGCGGTGGACGAGAGCGAGGAGGCCTACGTCACGCCCCAGGACGACGCCGTGTATGACGACACCCAGGTCGTTTCCGACGACGAGCAGAGCGAGGTTTTCGAGGACATCGGCGAGGAGGAATTCGACGAGATCCGCTATGGCCGCGCCATCGGCGTGAAGGAGATACTGCGCGTGGCGCTGATCATGGTGCTGGCCGCCGCGCTGATCGTGGGCGGCGTGCTGGGCTTCAGGTACTTCCGCCAGCGGGCCCAGAACACCTCGAAGATCGAGGGCGTCACCCAGTCGCTGTACGACAGCGGCGTGGCGCTGATCAAGAGCCACCGCGAGGATACCTACATCAACGACCTGGTCAACGTCTACCGCAGCGACGGCGTGCTGAGCTTCACCCAGCGGGTGACCGGCGATGCCTCCGCCTTTGACGCGCTGCTGCCCGAGGAGCCGGCGGTGAACGATTCGCTGTTCGTCTCCGCGCTGCAGACCATACACGGCAACATCGGCAACGCCATACTGATGGACGCCACGGAGTCCGACAACACCGCCGGCGATTCCGGCCAGGATTCCGCCGCCCGCTGGGCCATCGTGGATGAGGCCATCGCCCAGGTGGAAAACGCCACCACCGCCCAGGAGCTGACCGCCGTCACCAACGGCGAGCGCGTCACGGTGGCCTCGTCGCCGACGCCCACGCCGGTGCCGGAGGTGACCAGCTATACCACGCTGTCCAAGGGCGACAAGAGCGACGAGGTGCTGGACATGCAGAACCGGCTGTTCATGCTGGGCTTCCTGCTGGATGACCGCGACGGCGCCTTCGGCAGCAAGACCCAGACCGCCGTGAAGGCGTTCCAGCAGGCCGCGGGGCTGGAGGTCACCGGCATCGCCGACAGCGATACGCTGACCCGGCTGTACGCCGACGACGCCCCGATGACCGAGTACGCCCAGGCGACGCCCACCCCGGCCATCACCCCGGAGCCCACGCCCGAACCCGCCCCCGCGGAAGAGGAAGCGGCGGAAGGCTGATCCAGTATACGCGCCACAGGGCGGCCCCACGGGCCGCCCTGTTGATTGAAGGAGCATACGCCATGAAAACGCCCATCGTCGCATTGATCTATGATTTCGACAAGACGCTTTCTCCCCGGGACATGGAGGAATACTCCTTCCTGCCCGGCATCAAGGTGGAGGCGGACGTGTTCTGGGGCAAGTGCGCCGAATTTGCCCGGGAGCACGACATGGACGGCATATTGACCTACATGTACCTGATGAAGAAGATGGCCAGCGGGGAAATGGAGCTGACCCGAGACAACCTGGTTGCCCTGGGCCGGGATGTGGAATTCTTCCCCGGCGTGCCCCAGTGGTTCGAGCGCATCAACGCCATCGGGCGGGACCTGGGCGTGTCCGTGGAGCACTACATCATCTCCTCGGGCCTCACCGAGATCATCCGCGGCTCCGCCATCGGCAAGTACTTCAAGGCCATATTCGCCGCCTCCTTCTGCTACGATGGCGAAGGCTTTGCCGTGTGGCCCTCCACCGCCGTGAACTACACCAGCAAGACCCAGTACCTGTTCCGCATCAACAAGGGCATACTGGATGTGACCAACGACCGCGATCTGAACGCCTTCACCCCGGAATACATGCGCCGGGTGCCCTTCTCCAACATGATCTACGTGGGCGACGGCCTGACCGACGTGCCCTGCATGAAGATGACCAAGCAGAAGGGCGGCTATTCCATCGCCGTGCACGCCCCCGGAAAGACCGAGCTGGCCGACGACATGCTGCTGCAGGGCCGGGCGGACTTCTCGGTGGAGGCCGACTATTCCGAGAACAGCGAGATCGAGCAGGTGGTCACCCTGCTGATGCGCCGCATCCATGCCAGCCACGAGCTGACCCTGCGCCATGCCGAACAGGTGCAGCGCGCCCACCACCGCCGCGGCAATTTCGTGCCGCTGGATATCCCCATGCGCGGCGGGCTCGAGGATGGGGAGGACGTGGAATAGAGGATCGGGGATCATGGGATTCCGGAATGGGATTCTCGCCTCTGAAATGACATGGTGGAAAATGAGGAATTGCTTTGCAATTCCTCATTTTCCATCCTCCAGCTTCAATCTCTCCAGAACCTGGTCACCCTTCATCGGCTCGAAGCGGCGCACGCGGCGGGCGTCCATGCGCTCGTCGAAGCGGCACACGGCGCGCCAGTCGCAATACCTGCAGGGGTCGTGCTGGCGGAAGCGCGCGGGGGCGGCCTGGGCCAGCCCGCCGCGGATGCCGTCCAGGTGCTCGCCGACCTTGGAAAGGGTGCGGTTCATCAGCGCGCGGAAGCCGTTTTCGTCGGTGGCCAGGCTGCCCTTGAACAGCTGCCCGGTGGCGGTGACCTTCAGGTTCAGCACCTCCGGGAAGTTGGGCGACTGGGCCTTCAGCACCTCCGGGTCGTCCGGGGCCAGGCCCTTCAGCCGGAAATCCTTGCGGCGCTCGGCGTCCACGGCCTCCGGGTCGGTGTTCTGGGTGGCAAGGATCCCCTCGTCCAGCGGGAAGTAGTACACGCCGGCGCTGTGCTCGTCCCGCTTTTTCATGGCCGCGGCCAGGTAGACCGGCAGCTGCAGGCTCAGGCCGTGGTACACCTCGTCCAGTGCCAGCGGCTTGCCGCCGCGCTTGTAGTCGATCACCCGCAGATAGCCCCCCGCGGCCCATTCGTCGATGCGGTCGATGCGGCCCTCCAGCGTGCATTCGCCGCTCTCCGGGTTCACTGTCAGCCGGGCCACGCCGTCCTCCACGCCGAAGTCGGTCTCCACCGCGGCGGGGGAAAACGCGCTGCCCCGCATGTGCCCGGCCAGCACCTGGGCGCAGGTGCGCGCCGTGGCCTTTAGCCGCCGACGCTCCGCCAGGCCCACGGCGCTGTCGCCCATCGCGCCGCTCTTGGCCATGGATTCCAGCAGCTGGTCGGCGATGCCGTCCATGCGCCGCATGGCCTCGTCGTCGTTCAGCGCGTTCAGATCCTCCATGCTGGCCAGCAGGAATTCGTGCACCGCGTCGTGGAAGAAGTTGCCCTCGTCCTTCGCGTTCAGCCCGTAGGGCTCGATGCGCTCCGGGCGCAGGCCGTATTGGGTGAAATAGGCGAAGGGACAGTTGGCAAAGCGCTCCAGCCGCGATATGCTCTGCCGGCGCAGCTCGCCGTACAGGGCCCGCGCCGTGCCGGGCTTCAGCGCGTCGGCGCTTGCGCCGTAGTCCAATGCCGCGCGCACCTGGGAAAGCGCCAGGTCCAGCCCCGCATCCTCGGGCAGCCCGTCAGCCACCCGCCGCAGGGCAGAGAGCGCCGCCGTGTCGCAGGGCCTTGGCGCTTCGCCCTCGGCCATGCCGGAAAGCGCCTTTGCCGCGTATGCCGCCGCCGCCAGCGGCGCGCCGCGCAGCATCCACTGTATGCTGTCATCGTCGGTGACGCCGTCCCGGGTCTTCAGCGCCGGGAACACGCCCCGGATCAGCTCCGGCAGCATGCCGGGCCGCTGGGCGCTGCCGTCCAGCGCGCTCAGGGGACAGCTGACGCACAGGTAGTCCGAGGCCATCTCCACCGCCGATTTCAGGTAGAAGCGTCGCATCCGCGACAGCTCCGCGCCGTCGGAGCCCAGGTAGGCCCCGGCGAGCTTCGAGAAGGCCTGCAGCTGACCCGCGCTCATCAGGCCGTCGGCGTCCGCGCCGGCGCGGTCTGTCTCCCCCAGGATCAGCAGCGCCTTCGCGGGCTGGGCGGCGATGCGATCGGTGGTCTGGGCGTATACCGCGTCGCCGGACTGGGGCAGGGGCTTGATCACGGCGGCGTCCAGCGATTCGGAAAGGGTTTGCCGCAGCTCTGTGATGGGCAGCGGCGCCTCGCCCATCAGCCCGGCCATCTGGTCCAGCGCGCCGATGATGCGGTTCCAGACCTGGCCCTCCTCGCTCGCCTGCTCGCGAAGGCCCGCCTCGATCAGCGCGTTCAGGCGGCGCTGCAGCCGGCCCGCGGCGTCGATCCCGGTCATGAAGTCGAACAGCGCCGTAAGCTGCGCCTTCAGCGTCGTCGCGCGCCTGATCCCGCGCTGCAGGGCGGTGATGGGCTCAGCATAGCGGGCCCGGACGGGCTCCAGGGCGGAAAGCTCCGCCTCGGTGCCCCGCTTCAGCGGCCGCAGCAGCGCCCAGGGCTTCAGGCCGTACTTCGCCGCGTGGTTCGCCAGGCGATCGGCCTCGTCCGCGGTCAGGGGCATATAGCCGGTGCGCAGCAGCGCCAGCGCGTCCTCCATCCGCGGGGCGGAATCGACCAGGCGCAGCGCGTCCGTCAGGCACTCCGCCAGCGGGTGGCGGGAGGCCGGCCGGCTGGAGGACAGGAACAACGGTACCTCGTAGGCGCGGAAGGCCTCCTTCAAAGGCTGGCGATAGCTCTCGATGTCCCGGCACAGGATCTGGATGTCGCTCCAGCGCCAGCCGAACTTCATCACCAGCCTGCGGCACAGCGCGGCGGCGAAGCGGCACTCCTCCATCGGGCCCCGGGGGGTCACCGACTGCACGCAGGCGGGGGCCGCGTCGCTGCGCCAGGGCTTGCCGGGAAAGGCGAACAGCTCCTCCGACAGGGCCTTCAGCTCGGGCCGCTGCCCTCTCTCCGGCACGGCCAGCACGTCCTCGCCCTCAATGGAGCCGGAGAGCACGCGCACCCGCTCGGGCCAGACCCCCGCCCGGCGGGCGGCCACCACCAGCCGGTCATAGCAGCCCTTCAGCGGCAGCCAGGCGTCGAAATCCCTGGCGTTTTCGTCGTTGGCCAGGGGCAGGAACACCCGGGTCTGCGGGCAGGCCGCGCCCACCGCCGCGATCAGCGCGTGCAGCGTGGGCGGGGTCAGGTCGAAGCCGTAGAAGCTGACGTGGGCGTCCTTCAGGAATTCGGCGCCGCTCGCCCGGGCCACGGCCTCGGAAAACTCGCTTTCGCCGTCCTGGAAGCGGCCCTCGATCAGCGCCTCGTAGGCCTCCAGGATCACCGCGAGGTCGTCCAGCTTCATGCGCAGCATGCCCTCTGCCCTTTCGGCGCAGGCGAACAGCGCCTCCGGCGTCAGCCCCGCCTGGCGGATCAGCTCCAGCTGGCGGGTGCAGCGGTCGGCAAAGCCCCGCCTGCGGGCCGCGCCGTGGTACAGCTTCAGCCGATCGTCCACCGAGCGCACCGCGGCGCGCACCAGCATCACCCGGCCCCGCTCGTCCACCCGCACGCCCGCGGGCATGCCCGCGGATTCAAATATGCGGTGGCACAGCCGCTCCGGGCTCAGCACCTGCAGCTCGAAGGAGCCCTTCAGCGCCAGGGCGCTCAGCAGCGTGCGCTCGGTTTGCAGCGTCAGCTGCTTGGGCACGACGATCACCTGCGTCGACGGCCCCGCCGCCATGTCCCTGCGCAGGGTCTCGATCAGCGCGGATTCCATCAAACGGCTTCGGCCGGTGTAAATGCGCATTGGGGAAACGCCTCCTTTGCGGGATCGGTGGTCAATTGGCAATGGACGATTGACAATGGCGGTACAAATCCTGAAGGATTTGCTCGTTTAAATCAATGAAAACGGTGCGGTCATATCGGATACCCATCGAATCAAAGGAATCCGTATGGCTTCAACCATCATTCTCCATTTTCCATTATACATTCCCGGATGTGTTATATCCCGCGAAGCATCGTATATGCCATCTATTATATCATACCGCCGATTTCCTCTCCCTATGAAATGTTACAAAATTGTAATATTTTTTGACTATAAAATGTATTATAATAATGGAAACAACTGCCATGTTCCGCGCGTCCAACGCATATAAGGCAGTTGGACCTGTCCGACGGCCGGACGGTACATACGAAATCAAACCATGGGGAGGAAAACAGAAATGAAGAGAATTGTATCCCTGATGCTGGCGCTGATGCTGATCATCGCCGTGATGCCCACCTCGGCCTTTGCGGCCAGTACCAAAACGGTGTATGTCAGCCGCAACGGCGGCGATTCCCGCGTCAACCTGCGCGAAGGCCCCGGCTATGACTATGAGACCACAGGCAGCGTCGTCAAGCACAACGACAAGGTCACCGTATCCAAGACCAGCGGCGAATGGAGCAAGGTAAAGGTCAGCCGCACCGGCAAGACCGGCTGGATCCGCACCTATTACATCGACGGCACCACCAAGAAGCTGGGCACCGGCACCCACGTGATCACCAAGAAGACCAAGGTGTACAAGGACCACGATAATTCCACCAAGGTCCTGGGCAGCCTGGCCGTGGGCGACACCGTGAAGGTGTACTACACCGATCATGACTTCGCCAAGGTCACGGTCACCGGCTCCACCCTGCGCGGCTGGATCCCGATGCGCGTCATCGGCGACGAGACGGACCTGAAGGCTGAAAAGCCCTCTTCCAGCGCCACGACCGTGTATCGCGTGAAGACCAAGGGCAGCAACCTGAACGTGCGCAGCGGCCCCGGCACCTCCTTCAAGGTGCTCAACTCTCTGGCCAACGGCACCGGCGTCACCATCCTGGAAAAGAGCGGCAACTGGCGCAGGGTCAAGGCCAACAACGGCGTGACCGGCTGGGTCTCCGCCACCTATCTGGCCAAGACGGCCACCGCCACTGTCACCGCTACGGTGAACACCAACACCAGGAACCTGAACCTGCGCAAGAGCCCGAGCCTCACCGCCCCCGTGATCACCAGCGTGAGCAAGGGCAAGAAGGTCACGGTCATCAGCACCACCGGCGATTGGGCCTATGTCTCCGTCGGCGGCAAGACCGGCTACATGTGGAAGTCCTGGCTGAAGTTCTGATCCCATTGACCCACCCCGGGGCGGACGCGATCGCGCCCGCCCCTTTTCGATGAAAAGGAGGATTGCACCATGAAGGCATTGTTCATCGGCGGAACGGGCACCATCAGCGCAGCCATCGTGCGGCGGCTGGTCAACGAGCTGGGCTGGGAGGTCTGGCTGCTGAACCGGGGCAACCGGCCCGAAGCCGTGCCCGAGGGCGCGCACAGCATCGTGGCGGACATCAACGACGAGGCGGACGTGCTCGCCAAGCTGGGCGACGCGTACTTCGATTGCGTGTGCGAATTCATCGGCTTCACGGTGGACCAGGTGCAGCGGGACTATCGCCTGTTCAAGGGCCGCACCCGCCAGTACATCTACACCAGCTCGGCCTCGGCCTATCACAAGCCCGCGGCCAGCCATGTGATCACCGAGGGCACCACCCTTTCAAACCCCTACTGGCAATACTCCCGCAACAAGATCGCCTGCGAGGACTTCCTGATGGAAAAGTACCGCACCGAGGGCTTCCCGGTGACCATCGTGCGCCCCAGCCATACCTATGACGAGCGCAGCGTGCCCCTGGGCGTGCATGGCAGGAAGGGCAGCTACCAGGTGATCAAGCGGATGCTGGAGGGCAAGCCCGTGATCATCCAGGGCGACGGCACGAGCCTGTGGACGATGACCTTCAACACCGACTTTGCCGTGGGCTACACCGGCCTGATGGGCAACCGCCACGCCATCGGCGAGGCCTTCCAGATCACCGGCGACGAGACCCTGACCTGGAACCAGATCTATGCCACCATCGCCGACGCCCTGGGCGTGGAGCTGAAGCCCTACTATGTGTCCAGCGCGTTCCTGGCCGCCGTGGGCGACCCCATGGGCTACGACTATACCGGCAGCCTGATCGGCGACAAGGCCGTCTCCGTGGTGTTCGACAACGCCAAGCTGAAGCGGGCCGTGCCGGACATGCGCACCGCCGTGCGCTTCGACCAGGGCGTGCGCATCGCCATCGACTACGTGCTGTCTCACCCCGAGTGCCAGGTCGAGGACCCGGAATTCGACGCCTGGTGCGACCGGGTGATCGCCGCGCTGGAGCGGGCCAAGGCCGAAATCTGACGGGGGGAGGAATGCCCATGCCCCGAAGCTTTACCCCGGCCCAGCTGGTCGAGCGCAGCATACAGAAGAAATACCGCAAGGAATTGTGGACGCCCTTCATCCAGGCGATCAAGCGCTATCGGCTGATCTCCGAGGGCGACCGGGTGGCCGTGTGCATCTCCGGCGGCAAGGATTCCATGCTGCTGGCAAAGCTGATGCAGCTGCTGCGCAAAATCAGCGACGTGCCCTTCGACGTCACCTACCTGGTGATGGACCCGGGCTACAGCCCCGCCAACCGCCGGAGGATCGAGGACAACGCCCGCCTGCTGGAGATTCCGGTGTCCATCTTCGAAACGGATATCTTCGGCGTGGCCAACGTGGCCGAGAAGAACCCCTGCTACCTGTGCGCCCGGATGCGCCGGGGCCACCTGTACAGCCAGGCCCGGGCACTGGGCTGCAACAAGATCGCCCTGGGCCACCACTTCAACGACGTGATCGAGACCACCGTGATGGCCATGTTCTACGGCGCGCAGCTGCAGGGCATGATGCCCAAGGTGCACAGCGCCAACTTCCCGGGCATGGAGCTGATCCGCCCGCTGTACTGCGTGCACGAGGAGGACATCATCGCCTGGCGGCGCTATAACGGATTGGAGTTCCTGCAATGCGCCTGCCGGTTCACCGAGAATATCGCCGGCAGCGGCGACGGCGTGGGCGAATCCAAGCGCCAGGAGATCAAGCAGCTGCTGAAGACCCTGCGCCGGGACAACCCCGACGTGGAAAAGAGCGTGTTCAACGCCATCCATGCCGTGTGCCTGGATACCTTTCCCGGCTGGAAATCCAGGGGCGAGGAGCACAGCTTTCTGGAATGGTACGGGGACATCGAGCGCCCGGAAAAGTGTCCGGTGGACATTTTTCAGCGAGATGGGGCCGGCAGGCCCGGGCAATAGGCACAGTGTACCCCGAGCGAATGCAACGCGCCTCTGTCCGGATCGGACAGGGGCGCGTCGCGTTCAATCGGGGGATCATTCCTCGATGGTCAGCCGGGCGAAGATGTTGTCGTCCTTGCGGAAGGCGTAATGCTCCAGCACCTCGCCGCTGGCGGAATTGAACGCCAGTGTGATCACATAGCATTCCACATCCTGGCCGTCGATTCTGAAGGTCTCGGAGGGCATGGCCTTCATCAGGTCCTCGGGGGTGGTGTGCGCCATGATGGCGGCCAGCACCGCCTGCGCCTCGTCGGACAGGGGCTCGTTCACATCAAGGCCCAGCGCCCACAGCAGCACCAGCGCCTGCTCCTTCGCGGGCAGCCTGGCCAGCGCGGCGGCGTCCCCGGCGTTGAACAGCTCTTCGATGTCGGCCAGCCTGACCTCGGTGTCGGGGTCCAGGCTTTCAAAGACCGCCTTCATGGTCGCGACGGCATCCAGACTCTGGTCCACGGAAACGCCGTGCACGGCTTCGGCGGCGGGCACGACGCGAATCACAGGCGCGGCGGCCTCGTCTTTCCTGCCCTCAGGCGCCGCGTCCCCGTTCTCTTCGCCTTCCTTCTCCGCGTCCTCTTTATTCAGCACATAGCCGCACAGCGCACACTTGCCGTCCACAAAGCTGTGGGCTCCGCTGGTGGTTTCGGTGCCCACATAGGTGCCGGAGGTGCGCTCGCCATCCTCGTCCAGGGGATAGTCCCAGGTCTCCTCGATCTTGTCGTGGGTCTTCGTGTCGACGGGGGCATATTCGACGGAGGTGTCCCGCTCGCTTTCGGCGAAGGCCGCGCCGGTCAGCATGGCCGCGCACAGCGCCGCGCAGAACAGCCTGGATATATTCCTTTTCATGATTCAAATATTTCCTTTCCTTACTTTGGGATGCTCTGTGTAATTATAGCATTCTGAGTACGCAGCATGGTTAATATCGCGTGAAATGCCGCAAATCTGCGGCGTTCCCCTGTTTTTATGGCGATTTCATATCCAATTCATTTTCACTTCACACTGCCGAGCTATGCTATAAAATGGATTTATACGCATCATTACTGCATTACCACAGGGGCGGCATCGCCCGGAGAATTGGCATGAGGATAGGATTGGACATCGGCTCCACGACCATCAAGGCCGTGGTGCTGAACGACGCGGGACAGATCGTGTTCCGCCGCTACGAGCGCCATCGCGCCCAGATCGCGCTGCTCAGCGAGGTGCTGCTGCACGCGATCATGACGAAGTTCCCGGGCGAGGCGTTCAAGCTGGGCATCTCGGGTTCGGCAGGCATGGGCCTGGCGGAGGAGCTGGACATCGACTTCCTGCAGGAGGTGTACGCCACCCGCGTGGCGCTGAAAAAGCTGGCCCCCAAGGCCGATGTGGCCATCGAGCTGGGCGGCGAGGACGCGAAGATACTGTTCCTGACCGGGGCCGGCGGGCTGGAGGTGCGCATGAACGGCACCTGCGCCGGCGGCACCGGTGCCTTCATCGACCAGATGGCCACCCTGATGGATGTGCCCGTGGAGCAGCTGGAGGCGCTGTCCCAGTGCCACGAGCGCAGCTATGCCATCGCCTCGCGCTGCGGCGTGTTCGCCAAATCGGACATACAGCCCCTGCTGAACCAGGGCGCCCGCAAGGAGGACGTGGCCCGCAGCATCTTCGAGGCCGTGGCGGGGCAGACCATCGCCGGCCTGGCCCAGGGTCGGGAGATCGCGGGCAACGTGGTGTACCTCGGCGGCCCGCTGACCTTCTTCGGCCAGCTGCGGGACTGCTTTGACAAGGCGCTGGGCATTACCGGCGTTCACCCGGCGGACGCGCTGTATTCCGTGGCGCTGGGCGCGGCCATGCAGGCCCGGCGCGACGTGGACCTTCAGGACGTGATCGTCCGCGTGCGCAGCCGCGCCGCCACCGCCCGCTACGCCGCCTGCCCGCCGCTGTTTGAGGGCGAGGCGGATTACCAGGCCTTCCGCGCCCGCCACGCCCTGGCCCGGGTGGATACGGTGTCCCGCCCCGGCTACGATGGGAAGGTGTACATCGGCATCGATTCCGGCTCCACCACCATCAAGGCGGTGGTGGTGGACGAGGACTTCAACCTGCTCAAGACCGCCTACATGTCCAACAAGGGCAATCCCCTGCCCGCCGTCCGGGACTTCCTGGGCCAGTTCTACGCCGAATACCCGAAGGCCACCGTGGCCGGGGCCGGCGCCACCGGCTATGGCGAGGCGCTGGTGCGCACCGCCTTCCGGCTGGACTGCGGCGTGGTGGAGACGGTGGCCCACTTCATCGCTGCCCGCCACCTGCAGCCAGAGGTGGATTTCATCATCGACATCGGCGGGCAGGACATCAAGTGCTTCCGCATACGGGACGGGGCCATCGACGATATCTTCCTGAACGAGGCCTGCTCCTCCGGCTGCGGCTCGTTCATACAGACCTTCGCCCAGGCGGCGGGGGGCATGCCGGTGGATGAGTTCGCCCGGCGCGGCCTGCTGGCCAAACACCCGGTGGACCTGGGCTCTCGCTGCACCGTGTTCATGAATTCCTCGGTGAAGCAGGCCCAGAAGGACGGCGCGACCCTGGAGGATATCTCCGCCGGGCTGTCCATCTCCATCGTCAAGAACGCGCTGTACAAGGTGATCCGCGCGGCGGACGCCTCGCAGCTGGGCGAGCACGTGGTGGTACAGGGCGGCACCTTCCTGAACGACGCGGTGCTCCGCGCCTTCGAGCGGGAGATCGGCCGCGACGTGGTGCGGCCCAACATCGCCGGGCTGATGGGGGCCTTCGGCGTGGCGCTGTACAGCGCCCAGCGCGCCGGGGCGGCCGGCAGCAGCCTGCTGACCGCGGATGAGCTGGCCCACTTCTCCCAGAAGACCACCACTACCCGCTGCGAGGGCTGCCAGAACCACTGTCAGCTGAACATCATACGCTTTGAGGGCGAAGACGGCGCGCCGGCCCGGCGCTTCGTGTCCGGCAACCGCTGCGAGCGGATGACCGGCGGCGGGAAGAAGGAGCAGGCCAACCTGTACGAGGAAAAGCGCCGCATGCTGCGCGCCTACGATCCCGGCGAGCGCCGCCGGGGCCGCATCGGCATCCCCATGGGCCTGAATATGATGGAGCTGTTTCCCTTCTGGCACGCGCTGTTTACGCGGCTGGGCTTCCAGGTGGTGGCCTCGCCCGAATCGGACCGGGCGCTGTACGCCTCCGGCCAGCGCACGATCCCCTCGGATACGGCCTGCTATCCGGCGAAGCTGATGCACGGCCATGTGGAATGGCTGCTGCGCCGGAACGTGGACGCCATATTCTATCCCTGCATGAGCTATAACCTGGACGAGCAGCGGGGCGACAACCACTACAACTGCCCGGTGGTGGCCTACTATCCGGAGGTGCTGCGGCTGAACGTGCCGGGGCTGAAGGAGACCCGCTTTATCTGCGACTATCTGGGCATCCACCGCCCGAAGGACTTCGAGAAGAAGTTCCCCGCGGTGCTGGACCGCTACTTCCCCGGCATTCCCGCCCGGGAGGTGAAGGCCGCCGTGCGCGCGGCCTACGCCGCCTACGCCGACCACATGCAAAGGGTGCGCGCCCGTGGGGCCGAGCTGATCGCCCAGGCCCGGGCGGCGGGGCTGCCTGTGGTGGTGCTGTGCGGGCGGCCCTACCACATCGACCCGGAGATCAGCCACGGCATCGACCGCCAGATTGCCCAGCTGGGCGCGGTGGTGGTCACCGAGGATTCCGTGAACCTGAACGTGGAAAAGTTCTCCGTGAACGTGCTGAACCAGTGGACCTACCACGCCCGGCTGTATTCCGCGGCGAAGTATGTGGCCGAGTGCGGCGACCCGGACATCAACCTGGTGCAGCTGGTGTCCTTCGGCTGCGGCGTGGACGCCATCACCACCGACGAGGTGCGCAGTATCCTGCAGGCCGGCGGCAAGCTGTACACCCAGCTGAAGATCGACGAGATCTCCAACCCCGGCGCGGTGCGCATCCGGCTGCGCAGCCTGTTCGCGGCGCTGGGGCATGAGGAACGGGGTTAAGGCAATAGGGAATAGGGATTAGGGAATAGGGATTAGGGATTAGGCAGTGGCATCGAGCGCCCGGAAAACTCTCCAGTGGAGAGTTTTCAGTGGTTCGAGCGCCTGGAAAACAGCACAGTGCGCTGTTTTCAGCGAGAACGGGCCGGTAGGCCCCCGTCGATGGGGCCGGTAGGCCCGTGGAGAAGTGGCCGAGCGCAGCGAGGCCGATAGGGCACCCCAGCCAAGGGAACAGGGGCATCGAGCGCCCGGAAAACAGCACAGTGGACTGTTTTCAGCAAGATGGGGCAGGTAGGCCCAGAGAATAGGAACAGCGGCTGCCGCGCAGGCCGTAGGGGCGATCTCCGATCGCCCGCACGCTAGCGGAGGTTGTCGTCCGCATGCTGGCGGAGGTCGTCGCCCGCACGCTGGCGGGGGCGTCGCCCGCACGCTGGCGGAGGTCGTCGCCCCGCACGCTGGCGGAGGTCGTCGCCCCTCCGCGGGCGAAACAGACGAAGCGCTCTCATATCATCGAGGGAATACCATGGAAAACCGTATCGAATTCACCAAAGAGATGAAGCGGGATTACACGATACTGATCCCGAACATGCTGCCGGTGCATTTCCAGCTGGTGGGCGACGTGTTCCGCCTGCATGGCTATCGCATGGAACTGCTGCAGAACGAGGGCCCCTCCGTGGTGGAGACGGGCCTGAAATACGTGCACAATGACACCTGCTACCCGGCGCTGCTGTGCATCGGCCAGTTCATCGACGCGCTGCAGAGCGGGAAGTACGATGTCAACAAGACCGCGCTGCTCATCACCCAGACCGGCGGCGGCTGCCGGGCCAGCAACTACATCTTCCTGCTGCGCAAGGCGCTGAAGAAGGCGGGGCTGGGCTTCGTGCCGGTGATTTCGCTGAACCCCTCGGGACTGGAGAAGAACAGCGGCTTCAAGATCACGCTGACGCTGCTGCTGCAGGCCATGATGATGATCCTCTATGCCGACGTGCTGATGTGCCTGAAGAACCAGGTGGAGCCCTACGAGAACGAGAAGGGCGCCTGCGCGAAGCTGGTGGACCTGTGGGCCGACCGGCTGACCGAGCAGTTCCGCCGCGACCCGCGGATTGGCGCGCTGCGCTTCCGGGAGAACGTGAAGCGCATCGCCCGGGATTTCGACGCCGTGCCCTATACCCCCGCCGAAAAGGTGCAGGTGGGCATCGTGGGCGAGATCTATGTGAAATACTCCCAGCTGGCCAACAACCACCTGGAGCGCTTCCTGCTGGGGCAGGGCTGCGAGGTGCATGTGCCGGGGCTGATGGGCTTTCTGCTGAACGCGCTGGACCACGACATCGACGATGTGGACCTGTACGGCGGCAGCCGCGTGAAGCAGGCCGGCTTCCGCTGGGTGATGGGCTACGCCGATCACATCCAGCGCGTCATCGCCCGTGCCGTGAAGGGCGGCAGCCGCTTCGCGCCCCCCGTGCCCTACCGGACCAGATGGGCGAGGGCTGGCTGCTGACCGCCGAGATGTGCGAGCTGATCGATGATGGCGTTCCCAACATCGTGTGCGTGCAGCCCTTCGGCTGCCTGCCCAATCACATCGCCGGCAAGGGCACCATCCGCGCTCTGCGGGAAAAGTACCCGAAGGCCAACATCGTGCCCATCGATTACGATCCCGGCGCCACCCGCGTGAACCAGGAAAACCGGCTGAAGCTGATGCTGTCCGTAGCGCGGGAGGAGAAGGAGTAGGGAATAGGGACACTGAGCGCCCGGAAAACAGTCCGGTGGACTGTTTTCAGCGAAGTGGGGCCGGTAGGCCCAAGACAGGGAACAGGAATAGCGGCTGGCGCGTTCCGTAGGGGCGGCGATGCGCCGCCCGCCCGAACAGGGAGCAGGGAGTAGTCGCATTCTAGAGTGTGTTTCTAAATGCCGGGAGATGCAGTTTCGAGTGGATTTGACTGCATTTCAAGGCGATTCCCCGCAGGTTTACTGGCGGTAAATCAAGG
>CACYWI010000014.1:28645-32710 GCA_902778045.1 uncultured Eubacteriales bacterium | reverse complement strand
TTGAAGCTGGCCGTCGCCGCGCTGCCGGAGGAATTGCGGCTGCCCCTGCTGATGAAATACATGGAGGGCTACCGCGAAAGGGAGATTGCCGAGGCGCTGGAAATCAGCGTTCCGTCGGTGAAGAGCAGGCTGTTCCGGGCCAGGCGCAAATTGAAGGAATTGTTGACAGAGGAGGCGGAGCTGGCATGAGGCGCATCACACGCAAGGACCTTCGCGGGCTGTATGAACCCGCGCCCCAATCGCTGTACGACGGCGTTCACGAGGCGCTGGCCGGCCTGCCCGAAGGAAAGGGGAAGAGAAAGGTGAAAAAGAAGATCAGCACAGGCTTTATATTGGCGGCGGTACTGCTGGCATTGAGCGCGGCGGGATTCGCGGCCGCGAGGTTGAATCTGTTCAGCGACATGGCCCGCTACGCGAATTCCATCGTGCCGCTGGACGGCGCGGAGGAGTTGGTGGAAACGGGCCTGGGCAGCGCTGAAAACGAGTGGGCCACCGTCACCGTGGAGGAGGCCGCCTACGACGGCCAAGGCGTGAAGGTGTTGGCGAAGATCACACCGAAGGAGCCGGAGAAGTACGCGCTGTTCAACGACATGCTGATGGACGCGCCGAAGGACGAGTACGAAATCGAAGCGGTCCAGGATGGCCCTCAGGCAATCGAAGATCCCTGTCTCCAATTTACCTACTACAACGAAAAAGACGAGCAGAATGTGGAGATCATCAACGAAGCGAACCGCAAGCAGTTGTTAATCGACGGCACGGAAGTGCCGCTGCCTGAAAGCCTGGATGAAGCACTGGAATCGGGTATTCTTCCCGTATACCTGGAGGACAATATCCTCTATTGGGCGGATTCATCCTCCTACGCGAAAGTGACACGCAGAGATGGCAAGGAAATCCTTGGCTTTGAACCGGACCTCTACCCGCAGGGAAAAGAAGCGGGCAGCCTCTCAGACGGCATGACCAGTGATGCCGAGGCACAAAGTGACGGCAGCGTGCTGGTTTGGTGCGACGGCTACGCGGAGGAAACCCTGCCGGATGCGCTGGACTTGAAGCTTCATGTCACACTATGGATAGGAGACGACATGCGTTCGCTGGACATTCCCTTCACGTTGGTGAAGAGCGAAGCGGAGCGCACGGCCCGGTATGTGCCGGAGGGCGACGGTTGGATCGGCGACCATGTGAAGGTGCGTCAGGTCAATGTGAGCTTCACGAAGGTTCGGGCTTACCTGAGCGTGGATTACGATTACGAGGAACAACCCGACGAGCCGATGGGCGTCTGGCTCCACCCCTATGACGCCGAGGGCAACGCCATCACCACCGGCAGCGGCAGCGGCGGCGGTCCCGGGGATGAAGACGAGCTGGGCTTCTGCCGCCAGCGGGAGGAGATGCAGTCCTTTGACGCAATCCCGGACGTGATCGTGCTGGATGCTAAGGTCATCGGTGGCGATCCACTGGGACAGTGCGTGTGCAGGCTTGTGAAGTCGGAATGAGTTATCTGAACAGCATAACACCGTAACGGGAGGACCGCATCCTTGTAGGGGCGATTTCCAATCGCCCGCTTAACGCAGGGGACGGTTCTCCGTCTTTATCGGGCGCTCTCCAATCGCCCGCTTAACGCAGGGGACAGCTCTCTGTGTCCCAAGCCCCGGTTTTATGCCCTTCATACTGTTTGATGCAGGTTGATGCAGGTTTTAATTTGTGTTCACATTTTTACCCAAAATGTGAGAGCTAACTATAAACCTGCATCAACCAGCATCAAGACCCATAGGATGAGGGAATACCTCCGTTTTCAACGGTCCATTCTCAATTTCAGTTTCACTTTCTCTGCTTCAGCCAATCCTTCACCGCCTCGACCACCTTGTCCAAATGCTTGCCGTAGCAGTGGTCGTCGCCCTCGATCAGCACCATCTCGCCGTGCTTGTAGGCGTTGGCGGCCTCGATGCCGTAGTGGACGGGCACGGCCTCGTCGGCGTCGCCGTGGACGATCAGCACCGGGCCGTCGTAGCGGGCGATGGCCTCCTCCACGTGGATGGTCTGGGCCACCCGGGCATAGTTACCGTCCAGGCCGCGGTCCCAGGCGTTCAGCACCTCGGGGATGTGGTCCGGGTCGAAGCTCAGGCCCAGCAGCTCGCCCTTGCGGGCCAGCTCCGGGATCATGCAGGCCGGGGACAGCGGGATCAGGCCCTTGATCACGTCGTGCTTCAGCCCCGCGGCCAGCATCGCGGTCAGCCCGCCCTGGGAGTGGCCGCACAGGTATACATCGGTGACGAAATCCAGGCCCCGGGCATAGTCGATCAGCGTCAGCGCGTTGGTCAGCCACTTGTACAGCGTGTGCTTGCGGAACTCGCCGTCGCTGTTGCCGTGGCCGTACATGTCCGCCCGCAGCGTGGCAAAGCCGACCGCGTTCATGCCCCTGCACACGGCCACGATGTGGTCCTCCTCCATGTGGCCGGTGAAGCCGTGGATCACCACGACCAGCGGGCACTTCTCCCCCGCCGCCACCGGCACGTCCAGCTTCGCGTTCAGGCGCAGGCCGTCCTCGATGATGAACATGATATTCCTCCCCTTTCGGCATGTTCTGTTACCGCCTATTATAGCAAACCCCCGCGCCGGTTGCAATTCACAATTGCGGTTTTTCCGCCCATCTGCTACAATAGAGGCATCACATTGCGGAGGCGCGCCATGAAATTCTTTCACCTGTCCGACCTGCACCTGGGCCTGAAGCTGTTGGGCCGGGACCTGGGCGAGGACCAGCGCTACATATTGGACCAGATCGCCGAAGCGGCCCGCCGGGAGCAGCCCGACGCCATACTGATCGCGGGCGACATCTACGACAAGGCCATCCCGCCCGCGGAGGCGGTGACGCTGCTGGACGACTTCATCGTCGCCCTGTGCGCCGCCGCGCCTCAAGCCGAGATCATGCTGATCAGCGGCAACCACGACAGCGCCGCGCGGCTGAACCTGTTCCGGGGGCTGCTGTGCCGCCAGCGGGTGCACATGATCGGCCTGCCGCCCCGCGGCCCGGAGGAGCGCATCGAACGGGTGCACCTGACCGACCCCTGGGGCGCGGTGGATTTCTACCTGCTGCCCTTCGTGCGGCCTTCGATGGTGCGCGGCATCGTGGAGCCCGACGGGGACGGCGCGCTGTCCTACGACCGGGCGGTGCGCGGCCTGCTGGCGCGGGAGGAAATCGACCCCGCGGCGCGCAGCGTGCTGGTCAGCCACCAGTTCTACCTGCCCGCCGGTACACAGGCCGCCGACGTGCTGCGCACGGACGGGGAGATCCGCATGGTGGGCGACATCGACCAGGTTTCCGCCGAGGCGCTTTCCCCCTTCGACTACGCCGCGCTGGGCCATCTGCACCGCCCCACCGTGCTGATGGACGGCAGGGCGCGCTACTGCGGCACGCCGCTGGCCTGCTCGGTCAGCGAGGCGGGCCAACAGAAGGCCATACTGCGGGTGGAGCTGCGGGAGAAGGGCAGCCTCCAGGTCACGCCCATCCCCCTGGAGCCGCTGAGGGCGGTGCGGGTGATCCGCGGCACGCTGGACGAGGTGCTGGCGCAGGCCTGCGAAGACTTCGCCAGCGTGGTGCTGACGGACAAGGTGGACTTGGACGTGATCGACATGCGGGACCGCCTCTCCGCCGCCTTCCCCAACCTGCTGCAGGTGCAGCGGGAGGGCCTGACCTCGCCGCAGGACCTGCCCTGGGCCGAAATGGCGGCGCAGCTGAGCCCCTTCGAGCTGTGCGCCCGCTTCCTCGGAGACCCGGACGAGGCGGCCCAGGCCCTGCTGCAGGACGTCATCAACGCGGTCAAGGAGGCACAATGACATGAAGCCGATCAAGCTGACGCTGCAGGCCTTCGGCAGCTATGCCGACAGGACCGTCGTGGACTTTGAAGCGCCCGCCCAAAGTCTGTTCCTGATCACCGGCGACACCGGCGCGGGCAAGAGCACGCTGTTCGACGCCATCGCGTTCGCGCTGTACGGCGAGGCCAGCTCCGCCGGCGCGAAGAAGGTCGGCGCGGAGCTGCAAAGCCAGTTCGCCCCCGCCGGCCTGGAGCCCTATGT
>CACYWI010000014.1:26944-28609 GCA_902778045.1 uncultured Eubacteriales bacterium | reverse complement strand
CTGATCGACGTGAAGGAGACGGTGTCCCTGATCATGCCAGATGGCACGGAGTACGCCCAGAACCAGAAAGAGACCGACGCGAAGCTGGTGGAGATCGTGGGCCTGACCATGGATCAGTTCAGGCAGGTGGCCATGATCGCCCAGGGCGAATTCATGGAGCTGCTCCGGGCCAAATCCGACGACAAGCGGGAGATCTTCCGCCGCCTGTTCAGGACCGGCATGTACCGGGATATCGTGGAGGAGCTGGCCCGACGCCGCAAGGCGCTGAAGTTGGACATCGACCAGCTGCGCGCCGCCTGCCAGGCCGAGGTTGCCCACGTGCGCGTACCCGAAGACTATCCCGATGCCGGCGACGTCGAAGCGCTTCGAGCAAGATGCCTGTCTTCGGAGCGCGTGAACATTGCGGACCTGGAGGCGCTGGTGGGCCGGCTGGAGGCGCTGTGCGCCTGGCTGAGGGACGGTGGCAGAGCCGCCCTCAAGGCCTGCGCGTCCCTTGAAGCACGGCGCGACGCCGCGCGGGACGCTCTGTCCCGGGCCGAGGCGCTGAACCGGGCCTACGCCCAGCTGGAGGCCGCGTCGAAGGGGCTGGCCGAGTGCGAGGCGGCGGAGCCCGCCATGGCCGAAAACGCCCGCACCGCCGCGGCCGTCGAAGCCGCCTATGAGATCGCCGCCATCCACCGCCGCTGTGCCGACGCCGAAAGCGCCGTCCGGGAGGCGGAGGCCGGGCTGGCCCGTCTGCAGGAGTCCCTGCCGGCCCAGGAGGAACGGCAGCAGGCCGCGGAGGCCTCGGACAAGCGCGCGGAGGCGGCGCTGAACGCCGAGCTGGAGAGCTATACCCGCGCACAGGAGCGCGTCAGCCATGCCCTGGACGCGCTGAAGGCCGTGGAGGGCGACATCGCCGCGGCAATGGCGGCCCAGAGCGCCCTCGCCGACCAGCGCAGGGCCGCGGACCGCGCCGAGGCGGCCTATGCCCGGGCCCGGGCGGAATACGCGGAAAAGGAGGCCGAGCACGCGGCCATGCAGACCGCGTTCCTGGACGCCCAGGCGGGCTACATCGCCCGGGAGAAGCTGCGCCCCGGCCAGCCCTGCCCCGTGTGCGGCTCCATCGACCATCCCATGCCCTGCGTGCTGCCAGAGGCCCACGCCCACCTGACCCGGGAGGGCGTGGAGGCCCTCGCCGCCCAGGTGGCCCGGCTGAACCAGGCCCGCAGCGAACGCGCCGAGGCCATGCGGGCGGCCACAGCGCTGATCGCTGAGCGGGAGGCCGCGCTGGAACGCCAGATGGACGCCCTGCGCCAGCGCGCCGACCAGCTGCCCGGCATACGGGACGCCGGCACCCCGGAGGAGGCCGCGGCCCTGGCATCGGCCCACGCCGACACCCTGAAGCGCCAGGGCGAGGCGGCGCTGAAGGAGGCCGCCCGCCGCAAGGCCGAGGTCCAGGCCGCCCGACAGGCCGCGGCCCGCGAGCTCCAGGCCGCCCGCGCCGCGGTGGAGAGCACCCGCGCGCGGATCGGCCACTACGAGCGCGTGCTGCCCGAGCTGCGGGAAGCCCTCGGCCAGCGCCACGACGAGTACGCCGACGCCATGGCCCGGCGGGACCTGGTCGAATCGGAGTGGACCGCGCTGACCCGGGCGTACACGAAGGACGCGCTGGCGGCGCTGCGC
>CACYWI010000014.1:0-26926 GCA_902778045.1 uncultured Eubacteriales bacterium | reverse complement strand
CTGAAGGCCGCCCGGGACGAGGCCGAGCGCCTGCGCGCCGCCGCCCAGTCCGACGACGGGGCGCTGGAGGCGCTGAAGCCCACGCTGGAAAGGCGCAGCCGGACCGCGGCGGACTACGCCCGGCTGGACGACATGTACCGGCGGCTGTCCGGCAACCAGAGCGGCGCGCACATGGATATCGAGACCTATGTGCAGCGCTATCACCTGCGGCGGGTGCTGCAGGCCGCGAACGTCCGCTTCCGGGAGATGTCCGCCGGGCAGTTCGAGCTGCGCATGGTTTCGGACGAGAAGGCCGGCGTGGGCGGCAACCACGGTCTGGACCTGATGGTCTATTCCGCCGTCACCGGCACCGAGCGGGAGATCCGCACGCTGTCCGGCGGCGAATCCTTCATGGCGGCGCTTTCGCTGGCGCTGGGCATGGCGGACCAGATCCGCGAGAGCGTGGCCTCGATCCACCTGGACATCATGTTCATCGACGAGGGCTTTGGCTCGCTGGACGACCACGCCCGCGGCCAGGCCATCCGCGTGCTCAAGCGCATGGCCGGCGGCTCCCGCCTGATCGGCATCATCAGCCACGTGACCGAGCTGAAGCAGGAGATCGACGACCAGCTGGTGGTCACGAAGGACGAAGCGGGAAGCCACGTGCGGTGGCAGGGGTAGGCGGAAGCAGTATCGGGAATTGAAAATTGAGAATTTACGTGGAAATCCTGACGCTTCGCTGGACCTACGATGTAGATTTCTTTGAATGATTCCGCAGGCTTGCTGGCGGCAAGTCAAGGGACTTCAACACCGCCATAGCGGAAAGGATGCCGTAGGATTGTCTTTATTCTATTTGAGTTTAGTATTACATGGAAGTAAAATCAAACAAATCCCGAAGGGATTTGAACCGCAACTCTCAATTTTCAATTCTCAATCAGAAGAAGAACGGGGCCGCTGTCGCAGCCCCGTTCTCTATTGCCTATTCATCTCAGATATCCAGCAGCTCGGCGTACGCCTTCAGCGCGCCGTCAGTATCGTGGGCCAGCACGCGCTTGGCCAGCACTTTGCCCAGCTGCACGCCCTCCTGGTCGAAGCTGTTCAGGTTCCAGCAGTAGCCCTGGAACATCACCTTGTTCTCAAAGTGGCTCAGCAGCGCGCCGAGGCTCTCGGGGGTCAGCTGATCGCCGATGATGATGCTGGAGGGCCGGCCGCCGGCAAAAGCCTTGTTGGGGTTCTCGTCCTCCTTGCCGCAGGCGAAAGCCATGATCTGCGCGGCCACGTTGGCGCACAGCTTCTGCTGGCTGGTGCTGCCCTGGATGTCCAGATCCATGCCCGCCTGGTTCTTCCGGAAGCCCACAAACTGCAGCGGCACGATGTCGGTGCCCTGGTGCAGCAGCTGATAGAAGCTGTGCTGGCCGTTGGTGCCGGGCTCGCCGAAGATGACCTGCCCGGTGACGTAATCCACGGGCTCGCCGAAGCGGTTCACGGACTTGCCGTTGGATTCCATGTCCAGCTGCTGCAGGTGGGCCGGGAAGCGGCTGAGCGCCTGGGAGTACGGCAGCACCGCCGTGGCCGGCCACAGTTGCACGTTGCGCTCGTACACGCCGATCAGCGCGTCCAGCAGGGCGGGGTTCTTCAGTGGGTCAGGCTCCTTCGCCAGCGCGTCCTCCTGGGCCGCGCCGTCCAGGAAGCGCTGGAACACCTCGGGCCCGAAGGCCAGTGACAGCACCGCGCCGCCCACGCAGGAGGTGGAGGAATAGCGCCCGCCGATGTAATCATCCATGAAGAAGGCGGCCAGGTAATCGCTGCTCTTGGCCAGGGGCGAGGTCTCGCTGGTGACGGCCACCATGTGCCTGGAGGGATCCAGCCCCGCGTCCTTCAGCGCGTTCTTCACGAAGGTCTCGTTGGTCAGGGTCTCCAGCGTGGTGCCGGACTTTGACACCAGCACGAACAGCGAATGGGCCATGTCGATGCCCTTGATCACGCCGGCGGCGTCGTCGGGATCCACGTTGCTGATGAAGCGGGCCTCCATTTTGAAGCAGCCGTTCTGCTTCGCCCACTGCTCCAGCGCCAGGTACATGGCGCGGGGGCCCAGGTCGCTGCCGCCGATGCCGATCTGCACCACGGTGGTGAACTTCTCGCCCGCGGCGTTGGTGATCTCGCCCGCGTGCACCCTGTTGGCAAATTCAGCGGCCTTCTTCTGCTGGGCCAGGTAGAATTCCCGCTTGTCCACGCCGTCCACCACCACGCTGCCGGCCTGCTGGCCGCGGGTCAGCTGGTGCAGCACGCGGCGCTTTTCGCCGGTGTTGATGACCTCGCCGTTCAAAAGCGCCTCGTACTTCTCGGTCAGCTGGGCTTCCTTGGCCAGCGCGCACAGCGCGGCGAGCACCTCGTCGTCCACGGCCTTTGCGGCGTAATTGTAGCACAGGCCCGCGGCCATGGGCACGCTGTACTTCGCCACGCGCGCCGCGCCGCCCTCGCCCGCCATCGCCGCGGGCAGGTTCACGCGGTCCTTCAGGGCGGACAGCCCTTCAAAGGCCTGCAGCGTATCCAGATTCTTCCAGGAAATCATAACAAACACCCCTTTTCAGCGGTTCAATATATCAGTGCTATTATAGCGCAAAACCCCCGCGCTTGTCCAGTAGCGCGGGGGTCTTTTTGAAAACGGTTACTTTACGCGGCGCAGGTACTTGGAGGATACCCAGCCGGTATGCCCCTTGTAGTTGATCAGCACCCAAGTGCCGCTCTGCTTTTCGATGGTCACCTGCTTGCCGGCCTTCAGCTTGCCGTAGCACCAGCTGTCGACATTGGCCTTGGTGTGCACCCACAGGTTGTCCACCGGGGCATACTTGGCCTTGCTGGTGGAATTTTCCACCGACCACAGATAGCGCCGGTCCACATAGCCGGAGCCGCCGCGATAGTCGACGTACCACCAGCCCTTTTTGCTGTAGCGGTACACCACGATGGTGCCCCGGGACAGGTGATCGACCACCGCGCCGTTCGCGGAGGAGCGCACGCGCAGCCGGCTGCGGCCGCTGGTGGCCACCACATAGGCGCCGTGAGGGTTCTTCGCGCTGGCGGCAAGGGCCGGCGCGGCGGTGCACAGGATCAGCGCGGCGACCATCGCCAGGCACAGCATCCGCCGGATCATTTTTGCAAGCTTCATAGGGAAAGGCCTCCTTGATATCGTCTTCGCGCAGTGCGTGAATCGTATTTCGTTTAATCATATAATAACATAGATCGTCATATATTGTCAAGATTTAATACGAATTTTGACATATTTTTTTCAATGGAAAGGGGACAGGCAACGGAAGCCATCACAGTCTTCCTGTTGCCTGTCCCCTGTTGCCTCTTCCCTGTTGCCTTACTTCTTCTTCATGAAGCTGGGCACGTCCGGCGCGAAGCCGCGACGGCTTTGGGGGCGTGCCTCCTGGCCGTCCTCCTGGTACACGCGGGGGCGGCGGGTCTGCTGCCGCTCGGCGCGGCGCTGCTCGCGCTGCTCGTAGCCGGTGTCAGAGCCTTCCCGGGCGGGGCGCTCGGAACGGGCGCGGCGCTCGAAGATCGGGGAGACCTCCTCTTCCTCATAGCGGGAGGCGCGGCTGGGGCGCACGGGCTCATCGCCCTCGGCAGGCTTGTCCTCGCCCAGCGCGGCGGACTTCAGGCCGTCGGTGAAGGAGGGCTTTTCGAAGCCGGTGGCGATCACGGTGATCTTGACCTCGTCCTCCATGGTATCGTCGATGCCCGCGCCGAAGATGATGTTGGCCTCGGGATCGGCGGCGGCGGTGATCAGCTGGGCCGCCTCGTTGATGTCGATGATGGAGGTATCCGGGCTGCCGGTGATGTTGATCAGCACCGCGCGCGCGCCGTCGATGCTGGTTTCCAGCATCGGGCTGGAGATGGCCTGCTTGGCGGCGTCCACCATGCGGCTCTCGCCCTTGCCGATGCCGATGCCCATGTGGGCCAGGCCGCGGCTCTGCATCACCGTGCGCACGTCGGCGAAGTCCAGGTTGATCAGGCTGGGCACGGCGATCAGGTCGGAAATGCCCTGGATGCCCTGGCGCAGCGTGTCGTCGGCGATCTTGAAGGCGTCGGTCATCGTGGTACCCTTGGTCACCACGGACAGCAGCCGGTCGTTGGGCACGACCACCAGGGTGTCCACGTTCGCCTTCAGCTTTTCGATGCCGGATTCGGCGTTCTTCATGCGCTGGCGGCCCTCAAACAGGAAGGGCTTGGAGACCACGCCGATGGTCAGTATGCCCAGCTCGCGGGCGGTTTCGGCGATGATCGGCGCAGCGCCGGTGCCGGTGCCGCCGCCCATGCCGCAGGTAACGAAGACCAGGTCGGAGCCCTTGATGGTGTTGGCGATCTCCTCGCGGCTCTCCTCGGCGGCCTTCTGGCCGATATCCGGGTTCGCGCCGGCGCCCAGGCCCTTGGTCAGCTTTTCGCCGATCTGGATCTGGATGGGCGCCTTGGACAGGGCCAGCGCCTGCTTATCGGTGTTTACCGCGATGAAATCCACGCCGCGCAGGCCGGAATCCACCATGCGGTTCACGGCGTTCGTTCCCGCGCCGCCCACGCCGATGACCTTTATCGCCGCGAAGTTGGTCTCTTCCTCAGTATTGATGTTCTTGTCTTCCATTTCAAATTCCAACACAAGGCATCCCCCTCGTCAGTGTAGTATGGTTCTTTGTGGCTCTATGCATCAACCGCGTCCGCCGAAGAGGTTCTTCAGGCGGCTGCTCAGGCGCTCGTCCTGTCCGTCCTGGCGCTCGATGGAATCGAATACCAGGTCGGCCAGGCCAAGCGACGCCGAGAACACCGGGCTGTTCAGCTTGGACGACTTCGCCGCGGAGACCTTGATCGGCCGGTCCAGCCGCGCGGCCAGGGCTTCCCGCGCCCCACGCATCAGCGCGATGCCGCCGCCGGTAAGGAACACCTGGCTGCGCTTGCCCAGGTACTGCTCCGCGTCGTTGCGCACGGTCATGTCGATCATGTCCGCCAGCTCCTCGAAGCTGTCCTCCACGATCTTGCTGACCTGATCCCGCGGGAAGGTCATGCGCCGGCCGTTGTCGTCGAATACCTCCGAGAAGGAGTTCATGTCGAACTCATCCGGATTGAAAACGTAGTTGCGCTTAATCTGCTCCGCGGCGCGCATCGGTATGCGCAGCTTGGTGGCCAGATCGGCGGTGATGTGCCCGCCGCCCCGGGGCAGTATCGCGTGATAGATGATGGCGTCGCCCTCCACCACGCTGATCTCGGTGTTCAGGTAGCCCACGTCGATCAGCACCGCGGCGCGATCCCGCTCCTCCAGCGAAAGCACCAGCAGGCTCTCGCCCAGGGAACAGGACAAGAAGCCCAGTATGGTGATGTTCTGGCGGCCGATCATCTCGGAGACATCCTCGATGAACTGGGGATCGGCGATGATGAAGGTGGTCATCGCCCGCAGCCTGGAGCCGCGCCCGCCGGGCGTCATGGTCTTCTTGCCTTCATCCACGATGAACCAGGAGGGCGTGCGGTGCATCACCAGGCCGCCTTCCTCCACGATGTGCAGCGTGTCGGCGGCGGCGTCCTGCACGGCGTTGATCGCCGCCTCGTCCACCATGCCGTCGGGCAGCTCCACCTCGGCTTCGCAGGTGCGCACGTGGATGTATTCCCCGGGCACGCCCACGTAGATTTCCTTGATCTTGGAATTGGCCTCCAGCTCCGCCGCGGCGATGGAATCGCGCACGCGCTGGATCATCTGGCCCGGCGTATTCCAATCGCCGTCGGAATACCCGTCATAGGGCACTGTGCCCGAGCCGATGATGTCCAGGCGGTCCATGCCGCCGCTCTGCGCGATCACCGTGACGATCTTGGAGGTTCCGAATTCAATGGCCGCGATTTGCGTCTTCATATCCGTTGTCGACCCATCCTATCCTCTGTGTCCACTGTCATACAAAGTCCAACTTATCAGTATTATACATGGATTTGTGTTGAGTTGCAAACCTGAAAAGGCCCATTTTCGCGTTTTTCGGCAGTTTTCAAAATAGTTTCAAATTTGCGGCACGGGTTTGTCACGATGAAAAGATCAGCTCTGAGGCGCTTCCAGGGCCGGCTCGGCGGCCGCGTCCGTCGCCGCCTCCGCGGGCGCGGCGGCGCTGTCCTCGCCGTCCTGCTGGGGCATGAAATCCGCCTTCGTGCCGCTGGAGACATCCAGCCTGCCCAGCGTCTGCCCCCGGGCCTCCAGGTCCGCAAGCGCGCCGGCCATCCAGGCGATCTTGGCCTCCATGTTCGATGAATCCCCCAGCAGCACTGTGATGCCCGTGCGGCTGATGATGCGCAGGTCGGCCACGTCGGCCACGCTGAGCTCCGCCACGTAATCCGAAGCGCCGCGGGCCTTCAGCGCCTCCACCACCGCCTTCATCGCCCCGCAGCGGCCGTCGGCCGTGTCCAGCTGGCGGCCCAGCGTGTAGTAGGCGGCCTTGATGCCGGTGACGTATACCACCGGGGCGTCCGGCAACTGGTCCGTCACGCGCACCACATAGGCGTCGGAATCCAGCACCAGAATCTTGCCGGCCTGCAGGATCAGCGCGTCCAGCGATCGGGGGCGCACGGTCAGCTCCACCCGGCTGGGCAGCTTCTTCTCCATGCTCACGAAGGCCAGCCGGCCGTCGCTTTCCACATCCAGGTGGATGCGCTGCTCGTCCAAGCTGCTCATGCGCGTGCCCAGCCGTATGCCGGACAGGTGCACCACCTCGGCGTCGGAGAGGTCCCCCGCGCCGACGACGCGCACCTCGCGCACCACCAGCACCACATTGGAAAGCAGGACCCACAGCGCGACAGCCAGCACCGCCACCGCCGCGATCCACGGCCCCAGGTTTTGCTTCTTTTTCTTGCGCATATCAGTCTCCGAATGGGTCTACAGCCGCCCTTCGGCGGCGGAGATGTTCATCAGCACCGCCACCGCGGCCATCAGTATGGAAATGGACGTGCCGCCCGCGCTGAAGAAGGGCAGCGGCAGCCCGGTGGTAGGCATCGCGCCGATCACCACGGCCACGTTCAGCACGCACTGCACGCCGATCATGCAGGTGATGCCCCCGGCCAGCAGGCTGCCGAAGCGATCCTCGCAGCGCATGGCCACCCGCAGCCCGAAGAACAGGAACGCCCCGAACAGCGAAAGCACGGCCACGCAGCCCACCCAGCCCAGGTCCTCCCCCACCACGGCGAATATGAAATCCGATTCCGGATAGGGCAGGAACGCGAGTTTCTGGCGGCCCATGCCCGGCCCCATGCCGAACAGCCCGCCGGAGCCGAAGGCCAGCAGCGACTGGGACAGCTGGTAGCCCTCGTTGGTCATGAAATCGAAGGGATGGCGAAAGGACATCAGCCGCGCCCGCCGGTAATCCTCGGACAGGGCGTAGAACGTGCCCAGCGCCAGGCCCGCCGCGCCGATCATGCCCAGGTGCAGCCAGCGCGCCCCGGCGATCATCGCCATAACGGCGGTCACGATCAGTATGCTGCCGGCGGTGGACAGGTTCGGCTGCAGCAGGATCAGCATGAACATGAGCCCCGGCAGTATGAACAGCGGCGCGAGGCCGGAAAACAGCCGGGTCACGTCCCGGCGCTTCTGGCTGAGGGCGCGGGCCAGGTACACGATCATGGCGTACTTCGCCAGCTCGGAGGGCTGGAAGCTGATCGGCCCAAGCCGCAGCCACCGCCGCGAGCCGTTCAGCATCTTCCCGATGCCGGGCACGGCCACCAGCGCAAGCATCACCAGGCTGGCAACCACCAGCGACGCGCACACCGCGGGCCGCGCCAGCAGGCGATAGTCGACGCGCAGCGCCACGGCCATGGCCGCCGCGCCCACGCCGATGCCCAGCAGCTGGGCCCGGACCTCCGAAAGCGCGCCGCCGTTGTCCTGGGCGTTGTAGTAGCTGGCGGCGTACAGTGTGGCAAGGCCCACCGCCATCAGCAGTATAAAGCTCAGCGCCAGCCCCCGGTCCACGTCCCGGAGGCGGATGCGCCCGGTATCTCTTCGCGCCGCGAGGGGCGGCGCTGCTTTGGCCCCGCGAACGGGACGCAGCATCAAGCGGGCCGGCCCTCCATGGCGTTCACGATGTCCTTGAAGATGCGGCCCCGGGCCTCGTAGTCGGTGAACATGTCGAAGGAGGCGCAGCTGGGCGACAGCAGCACGTTGCCGCCGGGGTTGGCCTGCTCGAAGGCCAGCTCCACCGCGCGCTTGAATTCATAGCCCGCATGGGTCCAGGCGTGATAGCCCACCTTTTCAAGCGTTTCCTCGATCTGCTTCGCCGTCTCGCCGATCAGCACGATCCGGGAGATCGGGCACTTCAGTATCTCCTCGCACAGCGGGGTGAAATCGGTGTGCTTGTCATAGCCGCCCAGGATCAGCACCGTGGGCCGGTTCATGGCCCGCACGGCCTGGATCGTGGAATCCACGTTGGTGCCCTTGGAATCGTTGATGAAGCGCACGCCGTCCAGCTCGCGCACGAACTCGATGCGGTGCTCCACGCCCTTGAAGGTGCGCAGCGTGTGGCGGATCACCGGCGCGGGGATGCCCGCGGCCATGGCCATCGCCGTGGCGGCCAGCGCGTTTTTCAGGTTGTGCTCGCCGGGTATGTAGATCTCCTCCGGCGCGCAGACGGGCTTGTTGTCCTGGGGCGTGCCGTAGACGACCATGCCGTCCTGCACGAAGGCGCCGAAGGGCACCGGATTGCGGGAGGAGAACCAGGCCACACGGCCGTTGACCCGCGAGGCCATGTCCCGGGTGACGGGGTCATCCCAATTCAGCACCACGCAGTCGTCGCCCACGCAGTTTTCAAAGATGCGCTCCTTCAGCGCGATGTACTTTTCCATCGTGCCGTGGCGGTTCAGGTGGTCCTCCGAGATGTTCAGCACCGCGCAGATGGACGGGTGGAACTGGCGGGAGGTCTCCATCATGAAAGAGGAGATCTCGCACACGGTGACGTCGCCGGGCTTCATCTGGGGCACCGCGCCGCTGTAGGGCGTGCCGATGTTGCCCACCACAAAGGTGCGCCGGCCCGCGTTTTTAAAGATCTCGCCCAGCAGCGTGGTGGTGGTCGTCTTGCCGTTGGTGCCGGTGATCGCCAGCAGCAGGCCCTTGGCCTCGCGGTAGGCGTATTCCACCTCGCCCATGACCTCCACGCCCAGGGCCTTCGCCCGCGCCACGGCGGGATGCTCCACCGGGATGCCGGGGCTGACCACCAGCGCGTCCATGCCCTCGACCAGGCTCTCCGGGTGCTGCTCGCCCAGGCACAGCGTCGCGCCCGCGGCCTTCAGATCGTCCAGCGCGCCGTCAAAATCCGCCTCGGCCTTGGCGTCGCAGACCCACACGCGGGCCCCGCGCAACAGCAGCAGCTTCGCCGCCGCGATGCCGCTGCGGGCCATGCCGAACACGAGTACTTTTTTATCTTTCATCATATCGGAGACCTCCTTGTCAACGAAAGGTAGGCAGTTAAACAATCGGGAATTGAAAATTGAGAATTGAGAATTCAGGCCGGTTCCCTTCGTTCCCAATTCTCAATTGTCAATTCTCAATTCTCCATTCTCACGCCACAAACCCCAGCAGCGACACCAGGCACAGCATGGCGGTGACGATGTAGTACATGGCCACAATGCTGGTTTCGGGCATGCCGCTGAGCTCGAAGTGGTGGTGCAACGGCGCCATCTTGAAGAAGCGCTTGCCGTGGGTCGCCCGGAAATAGGCGAACTGGATCAGATCCGACAGGCTGGAAAGCACCATCGCCAGCGCGATCACCGGCAAGAGCAGCGACAGCCGGGTGACCAGCGTCATGCCCACCAGCGCGCCGCCGATGAAGAACGAGCCCACATCGCCCATGAACACCCGGGCGGGGTGGGAATTGTAGCGCAGGAAGCCCATCAGCGCGCCGACCATGGCCCCGGCGAATATCGCCACATTCAGCAGGTTGTCCGCCTCGGCGGGATTGGCCGCCGCCATGGCCACGCAGATCAGCGCCATGGCCACGAAGTCGAACAGGCCGCAGCCGCCCAGCAGGCCGTCCAGGCCGTCCAGCAGGTTGGCGGAGTTCACCGTGCCCACCAGCACGAATATCATCACCGGGATGTAGAACCAGCCCAGGTTCCACTCCACGTTGAAGAAGGGCACCGTCAGCGAGGAGCCGATCTTCGGGTTCAGGTAGCCCCACACCGCCAGCCCGATGGACAGCAGGATCTGGGGGGCCAGCTTTTGCTTGGGGGTCAGGCCCTCGGCGCTGTGCCGCACGATCTTCAGGTAGTCGTCCACAAAGCCCACCAGGCCGAAGCCCAGCGCGCTGACCAGCACGATCAGCATGAAATCCCAGCGCGCGTCGCCGTAGGAGAAGGCCAGCGCGGCGATCAGCGCCGGCACCGCGAAGATCACGCCGCCCATCTGGGGCGTGCCCTGCTTCTTCTTGTGGGTCTGGGGGCCCAGCTCGTAGATCTCCTTGCCGAAGCGCATCTTCTTCAGCCAGGGTATGACGATCGGGCCCAGCACGATCGCCATGGCAAACGCGGCCACAACGGTCCAAATCAATCTCTGCATGCTTTCTTCTGTTCCCCTCTCACGAAAGAGCCTGAAGATCAGGGTTCAGAGACAGATCGGTAAATCCCTCCGAACGCTTTGCTCTCCGCTCTCAATTCTCGCTCAGCATTTCCTCCAGCAGCTCGCGCACGACCACCTTTTCATCGAAGGGATGCTTGACGCCCCTGATCTCCTGATAGGTCTCGTGGCCCTTGCCGGCCAGCACCACCACATCCCCGGCCCCGGCGTGCTTCAGGGCGAAGCGTATGGCCTCCCGGCGGTTCTCGATCACCGTGTAGGCGCAGCCGGTGGGCTTGATGCCCTCCTCGATGGCGTCCAGTATGGCCATGGGGTCCTCGTTGCGGGGGTTGTCGCTGGTCAGGATGCAATAATCCGCCAGTTCGCCGGCGATCTCGCCCATCAGCGGGCGCTTGGCCCGGTCCCGGTCGCCGCCGCAGCCGAACAGCGCGATCATGCGGCCCTTCGCCGTCTCGCGCACGGCCTTCAGCACGTTCTCCAGGCTGTCCGGGGAATGGGCGTAGTCCAGGATCACCCGGTAGGCCGTGCCTGTGTCCAGCAGCTCGATGCGGCCCGGCACCGCGTACACGTTCTCCAGGCCCTGGCGGATGCTCTCCGGCCCCGCCCCGGCGCAGATGCAGATGCCCGCGGCCATCAGCGCGTTGTACACGTTGAATATGCCCGCCAGGTGCAGCGATATCGTGGTGCGGAAGCGCTTGTGCCAGGTCATCAGGAAGCTGCAGCCCCGCTCGCCGATCTCGATGTCATTGGCGTACACGTCGCTGCTCTCCCGGATGCCGATGCGCATCGCGGTGCGGCCCAGCGCCCGGATGCCGGCGTTGACGCGCTCGTCGTCCACATTGTAGACGATGTTTTCGCACACATCCGGCGAAAACAGGCGCATCTTGGCGGCAAAGTAGGCGTCCATATCCTTGAAATAGTCCAGATGATCCTGGGAGAAGTTGGAGAACGCGCCCACCTTGAACCTCATGCCCGCCAGGCGGTGCATGTCCAGCGCGTGGGCGGAGACCTCCATGATCACGCACTGGACGCCGGCGTCCACCATGCGGCGCAGCAGCGTCTGCGTTTCGATGGGATCCGGCGTGGTCAGGCGGTTGGGCACGGTCTCCTCGCCGATCATGGAACAGACCGTGCCGATCAGGCCGGTCCTGACGCCGGCGGCCTCCATGATCGATTTGACCAGGAAGCTGGTGGTGGTCTTGCCCTTGGTGCCGGTGATGCCCAGCATCATCAGCTTTTCCGAAGGATTGCCGAAGTATTCCGAGGCGATATAGGACACCGCCACGCGCACATCCTCCACGATCACCTGGGGCACGTCGATGTCGAGCCTGCGCTGCACCACCAGCGCCACCGCGCCCTTCTCCACGGCCTGGGGCGCGAAATCGTGGGCGTCCATGTGCAGGCCGGGCGTGCAGAAGAACAGCGCGCCGGGCGCGGCCTTCCTGGAATCCACGCACAGCGCTTCGATCTCCAGGCCCATGTCCCCTATCGTTTCGACCTTACCGGGAATTCTCCCGATCAAAGCATTCAGTTTCATCTGGCAGCCTCCCAGAAAATGGTATATGGAAGCGATCGCGTCACGGCGGTTCGAAGCGCACCGTAATGATCGCGGTAGGATTCACGCTTGCGCCGGCCTCGGGCGACTGGCTGACGGCCAGCCCGCTGCCCTCGACCCGGAGCGACAGTCCGCAGGCCTTCAGCAGTCGGTTCGCCTGGATCACCGGCATGCCGGCGACGTCCGGCACGGTCACAGGACCGTCGCCCGCGTCCGCCGCGCCTTCCACGTACAGCATCACCAGCGCGCCCTCGCTCATGCGCGCGCCGGGGGCGGGCAGTTGGCCCGTCACGCGGCCGCCTTCCCCGTCCAGCACGCTGTCCAGCCCGGCGGAGCGCAGCGCCTGGCGGGCGGCCTCCACGGCCATGCCGGTCACGTCCGGCACGTCCACGGAGGGGGCCGGTGTCGCGCCGGTCTCCGGGGCCACGCCCATGTAGATCAGCGCGCGCTCCAGGATCTCCCGGGCGTAGGGCGCGGCGGTCACCGAGCCGAAATCCACCGGCACGTCGGCCTCGTCCACGATCAGTATCACCGCGATGCGGGGATCATCCGCCGGGGCGAAGCCCACGAACGAGCCGATGTGGGTATCCCGGGACACCACGCCATCCACGTAGACCTGGGCCGTGCCCGTCTTGCCGCCCACGCGATAGCCGGGGATGTAGGCGTTCTTGCCGCCGCCGAGGGCGACCACGTCCTCCAGCAGCCCCCGCATGGTGGCGGAGGTCTCTTCCGTGATCGGATGGCCCACGACCCGGGTCTGGCCCAGCTGCACGGCGTTGCCCGAGGCATCGTCGATGCGCTTCACCACATAGGGCTGAAGCAGCCTGCCGCCGTTGACGGCGGCGCACACCGCGCGCAGCAGCTGTATGGGCGTCACCGCCACGGACTGGCCGAAGCCGATGCGGGCGATGTCCACCCGCTTGACGTTGGCCCTTGATATCACGATGCCATCGGCCTCGCCGGGGATGTCCACCCCGGTCCTCCGGCCGATGCCGAAGGCGTCCAGATAGCGGTAGAACCGCTCCGCGCCGAGGCGCAGGCCCATCTCCACGAACACGGGGTTGCAGGAATTCTGCAGCGCCTGGGCGAAGGTCTCCGCCCCGTGGGGCTTGCCCCAGCAGCGGATCCTGCCGCCCTCCACCACCACGGAGCCGGCGCAGTAGAAGCCCTCGTTCACCGACACCAAGCCCTCGTTCAGCGCCGAGGCGGCGGTGATGATCTTGAAGGTGGAGCCGGGCTCGTAGGCATCGGTGATCGTCCGGTTGCGCAGCCGGGACGTCAGCGCTTCGACGTCGCTTCTCGGCGGTTCGTTCAAATCGAAATCCGGCTTGTTCACCATGGCCAGGATCTCGCCGGTATCCGGGTCCATCGCCAGCACCCGCACGGCCTTGGCGTTGTTGACCTCCAGCGCCTCCCGGGCCGCCTGCTCGGCAAAGCTCTGGATCGAGGCATCGATGGTCAGCGTCACGCTGCCGCCGTTCACGGCGGCGATGTATTCGCTTTCGCCGTAGTCCAGGGCCCGGCCCTTGCCGTCGATCTGGGAGAGCACCCGGCCCGATTTGCCGGAGAGGTAGCGGTCCAGCGCCTGCTCCAGCCCCGCCTGTCCCACGCCGTCGATGGTGGTCAGGCCGATCAGCTGGCTGGCGAAGGCGCCCATGGGATAGTAGCGCTTGCTCTCCTCCTCCAGGTACAGGCCGTCCAGGGCATTCGAGCCCGCGGCGGCGTAATCCGCCTTCATGCGCTTCAGCCGCTGGGCCGTCTCCCGGGGTAGCTGGCGCTTCAGCGTGACGCCGCCCTTGGCGGTATCGGCGGCCCGCCTTTCGATGGCGGCAGGCTCCATGTCCAATACCGGGGACAGCAGCGCCGCGAAGGCCGCGGGGTCGTGCACCTGCCGGGGGCTGACCGAGGCCGTGTAGGCCGTGGCGCTCTGGGCCAGCACCGCGCCGTGGCGGTCCAGTATCATGCCGCGGGTGGGGCTGATGGCGCTTTCGCTGGTCCACTGGGACTGGGCCCTCTGCTGCAGTGCCTTTCCGGTGACGACCTGCAGGAAGAACAGCCGGGCGCCGAGCCCCGAAAACAGCAGAAAAAATACGGCCATGCAAAGCGCAAGGCGGCGACGGATGACCGGCCCTGTGAGAACCAAGCGCATCCCTCCCCGCCCAAGGAAATTTAATCGATGATTTCCTCAGCGCCGGAATTGTCGGCGCTCTGCGTGGATGTACTGTCGATCAGCCCGGGCAGGTTCACCACCCGCAGCTGCGTCTCGTCCGGCTGTTCCATGCCCAGCTGCTGCGCCCGAAGGGCGATCCGATCCAGGTTATGGTATTGATTCAGGCTCAGGTTCAGGTTCTCGGCGCTGGCGTTCAGCGCCTTGATCTCCTTCTGGGTTTCCACCACCTGCTTGCTCTGGCCGGACAGCCGTGCCATCATGGCGATCTGCGAGCACACGCCGAGGAACAGAACCAGCGCGAACGCGATCATCAGCGCCCGGCTGAGCCTTCTTTCGCGCATCCGGCGCGAAGCACGCATCCTGTTCATATCTATTCCTCCGCCGCAGGGGGTAGAACCCCGGGTCAGTGGTCGGTCTGGGGGCTGAAGTAGCGGTCGTTCACATAGTCGAGCAGCGCGCCGATGTCGGTCTCGCTCTGAGCGCAGGAGGCCACGAAGCGGTCCTCGTCCCAGATCTCCATCCACCGGCCCATGCCGGCAAAGCGGATGGCCTTGTCCATGCCCGCCTTCTGGCGCAGCACCGCCGGCAGCAGCACACGGCCCTGGCTGTCCAGGCTCTGGTTGGTGAACGAGAAGGCCTTGATCAGGCGGACGTAGGCCATGCCCCGGGCGTCGCTGTCCGGGATGCGGTCCAGCCGCGCGCTCATATCCTGCCACTTTTCAATGGGATACAGCGCGATGGCGTTGAATTCGTTGTTCAGGCCGATGGTGAAGCCGTAGCCCAGCGCCTCGCGGTACGCGGCGGGGATGGTCACCCTGCCCTTGGGGTCAATATTATGCGTATAGTTCCCGGAAAATTCAGCGCCCGGCATCGGATTCACCCCCTTTACGCCACTCTGTATGACACATTATACCACAAGCCTACTCTTTCCGCCACTTTTTGACACTTATTTCATATATTTTTCGTTTTTTGTCATAATCAGCGCCACTTCCCGCCGCCCAGATATTTAATAGAACATATGTTTGCGTTTATGGTGAAGGTGTGGTATAATAGGGATCGTAGATACAAGACGGAGGGCCGGAAATAGAAAATTGAAAATCGAGAATGGCGGTGCAAACCCTGCGGATCTGTTTTGATTGAACAGCGCCAAGTGAATCGTCCGCTTTTAAACCGAGGAAATCCGCGAGGATTTCAACAACAATTCCCAACTCTCAATTTTCAATTCCCTGCTGCTCACACTTCTCCCGCAGAAAAGGAGGTCGATCGCCATGCGCACTTCTCATGAGAACCAACAAAAAATCCTCGACTTCATCAAGGCTGAAATCGAGGACAAGGGCTATCCCCCGTCGGTGCGGGAAATCTGCGCGGCGGTGGGCCTGCGCTCCACCTCCACGGTGCACGCGCACCTGAACCACCTGGAGGCCCAGGGGCTGATCCGGCGCGACCCCACCAAGCCGCGGGCGCTGGAGGTGATCGACGGCACCCACGCCCGGGGGCGCAGCGTGCCGCTGGTGGGCCGGGTGACCGCGGGCCAGCCGATCCTGGCCGTGGAAAACATCGAGGATTACCTGATGCTGCCCCAGAGCATGCTGGGCAAGGACGAGCTGTTCTGCCTGCGGGTGCAGGGTGAGAGCATGATCGACATCGGCATACTGGACGGTGACATCGTGGTGCTGCGCCAGCAGGACACCGCCGAGAACGGCGAGATCGTGGTGGCCATGACCCCGGACGACGAGGCCACGCTGAAGCGCATTTTCTACGAGAAGGACCGCGTGCGCCTGCAGCCGGAGAACAGCACCATGGCGCCCATCTATGCCGACAGCGTCACCGTGCTGGGCAAGCTGACGGCGCTGATCCGGCAGTTCTGATCGGGTTCCTTTCCAAAGACCCGGCGGCCACCTCGCGCACGGTGCCGCTGCCCGCGGAGCGCAGCAGCTTCTCGTAGGTCGGCAGGAAGTCCGCGCCCTGCTGCTCGTACAGCGCGTACACGCCCACGGCGAACAGCTGGCCGAAGGCATAGGGGAAGTTGTAGAAGTGCACGCCGGTGGAGTAGTAGTGGCTCTTGCAGGCCCACATGTAGGGGTGCATGCAATCCGGATCCAGGCCGTCGCCGTAGGTCTGCTGCTGGGCCCGGGTCATGATATCGCACAGCTCCCGGGGGCTGAGGGTGGTGTCGGCCCGGCGCTCCACGACCTCCTTTTCAAACAGGAAGCGGCTGAGGATGTCCACGATCACCTGGGCGGCGTCGGAAAGCTGCTGCTCCAGCATGGCCACGCGCATGGGCGCGTCCGCCTTTTTCAGCATGCTCTGGGCCAGGAAGGTCTCGTTGAATATGCTGGCGGTCTCGGCCAGGGGCATCGGATAGTCCGCCATCAGCACGGGCACGTCGCGCATGCATTCGTTGTGGTAGGCGTGGCCCAGCTCGTGGGCCAGGGTGCTGACGCTGCCGTAGCTGCCCTCGAAGTTGGCCAGCACATAGCTGATGCCCAGCGGGTGCATGCCGCTGCAGAACGCGCCGCCGCTCTTGCCCTCCCGGGGGTACATGTCGATCCAGCGCTCGTCGAAGGCGCGGCCGATCATGTTCGCCATGCGGGGGCTGAACGCGCCGAACTCGCGCACCAGGATCTGTCGGGCCTCATCCGGGGTATAGCCGCCCTTCATCTCGCCCACCGGCGCGAACAGGTCGTAGAACTTCAAGCCGCCCTCGTAGCCCAGCAGCTTCGCCTTCAGGCGGAAGTAGCGGCGGAACATGGGCAGGCTCTCCTGCATGGCCTGCAGCAGCGCGTCCAGCGTGGCCCGGTCCATGTTGGCCCCGTCCAGGGCCATGTCCAGCACGGTGTCATAGTGCTTGAGCTCGCACAGCGTGCGGGCTTCGCCCTTGATGCCGTTCAGGCAGGCGGCCATCGGGATCTCCATCTTCGGATAGGCGGCAAGCTCGGCCTCGTAGGCGGCCCTGCGGACCTCCCGGTCCGGGCTGTTGGCCATGCCCCGCACCGCCGACAGCGGCAGCGACTTCTTTTCGCCGTCCAGCTCGAGCTCCACCATGTGGTTGGCGTCCAGCTGGTCGCGCAGCTGCTCCCAGGCGGAGCCGCCGGTCATCTGCAGCTTCAGCACCGTGGGCTCCAGCGCCGGGTCGATCACATGCTTCGCGTTTTTTTGCAGCCGCTTCAGCATGAAGGCGTGGGCCTTCAGCAGGTCGCTCTGTTCGATCAGCGCGTCCAGGTCGTCCGCCGTTCCCAGCCTGGCGCTCAGGGCGCTGTTGGCCTCCTCCAGGCGGTTCATGATGGGCAGCAGCCGCGCGTAGGCCGCCATGGCCGGCTCGCAGTTGGCGTCCGCCGCCAGGGTCAGCTGGGCGAAGGACATGGTCTTGATCGCCAGCGTGACCGTCTCTGAGGCGAGGCGCACCGCAGTCTCCAGCGCGGGCACGGACACCTCCATCCCCCGCGCCTGCTCCACCGACGCGTCGGCGGCCCGCTTCAGCGCCTCGATGTCGCTCAGGAATTCCGGGGCGTCAAAGCCCGCGTACAGCTTGGAAAGGTCCCAGGTCATGTCTTCATTCCTCCGTCAGTTCAAATTGCATCGTTACAGGATTGTGATCCGAGCACTTGAAGCCGTCGTCCACGACCCCGCAGGAAATCACCTTCACGTTGTCCGACACGATGAAGCCGTCCAGCGTGTTCACGAAGGTCCGTCCCTTCACGTAGGGGGCGTCGGCCAGGCGGTTGCTGGGCACGGGGTTGGTCTCGTCCAGCGGCGCGACCAGGGTCAGCCCCTCGGGGATCGTGCCCTCGGGGATGGGCTGGTTCCAGCTGTATTCCCGGTGCTCCTCGCCGAACACCGCCGCGGAATCGCCCAGCAGGTCCTTGTTGAAATCGCCCCCGGCGATCACATGGTGCCCGGCCTCGGCCTCCTTCAGCATGTCCGCGCACAGCAGCTCCAGCTGCTCCTGGGCGATCGTGCCGTCGCTGGTATAGGCGGACAGGTGCAGGTCGTACAGCACCAGCGTGCCGCCGTTCGCCTCCGGGATCCAGGCCTTGCTGTAGCAGCGGTCCAGGTCCAGCAGCTTGTTAAAGCCCTTCTCCACCGGCAGGCCGATGCGGGCGAAGCGGCTTACGCCGCTCTTCGACAGCGTCAGCAGGCCCGACCTCGACGCCCCGTGGGGCCGCGTGAACGGATAGAACAGGAAGGGCGAATCGTAGTTCTGGGCAAAGCAGGCCTGGCAGGCGGCGAAGCGGGCCTTCAACAGCGCCGCCTCGTCCACATGGTAGGTGCGGGTGGAATCGATGTCCACCTCCTGCAGCAGCATCAGGTCCGGCGCGAGCCCAGCCAGCACGTCCGTCGCGTGACCGATGTTTTCGAGCACCGCGTCCTTTGAGAACGCCCAGGACTCCTTGCCGCCGTCCATAAAGAAGCTGTAGTCGTCGCTGTAGGCCCCGAAGCCCAGGTTCCAGCTGACCAGGGTCAGCGGCGCGTTCACGGCGATGGGCCCGCCGAAGGGCTCCAGCGCCTCGTCGGTATCCGGCAGGCGGTGGTAGTCGATGAACACATATGCCACATAGCCCCCCGCCACGACCACCAGTGCCAGCAGCAGTATGCCGACGATCTTCAATGCCTTCTTCACAATTCCTCATTCTCCCGTCGCTCAAACTCACCGGCGTGTTCCCGGAAAAAGTCATACCAGGCGCGCACCGAGGGCAGCTCCGTCCAGCGGCGCGGGGCCGCAGGCGCGCCGTCCAGATCATAGACCTTCGCCCCGCGCATGGCCAGCAGGAAGGGCGAATGGGTAGCGATCACAAACTGGCAGCCAAAGAAGCGCGCGGCGTCTTCGATGTAGCGCACCAGCTCCCGCTGCCTTTGGGGCGACAGGCTGTTCTCCGGCTCGTCCAGCAGGTACAGCGCGTTCTCGTCGATGCGCTGGGGTCTTTGTGCGGGCCAGGTTCACCCGCTTCAATTCCTCGTAATCCGCCAGCGATTTCAGCTTGAAATCGCGGTGCTTGTCGTCAAAGTAATCCTCCAGCAGCGCCTCCCGCCGGCGGTCGATGCCCAGGTTCACGGCCCGCAGGTCCAGCATGAAGTCGAAAACGTCGTCGCTGGTGATCACGCGGCTCTCCCCCGGCACCGGCGCGCGGGTCTCCGCCCGGCAGTCCCGCAGGTAGCGCTCGAAGAAGCTGGAGCGGTTGTACAGCGCGCCACGCTTCAGCGACAGCTTCTCGGCGATGACGTTCAGCGCGGTGGTCTTGCCGCTGCCGTTGCCGCCGTACAGCAGCGTCACCGGCTCGAATTCCAGCTCGAACAGGCCCCTGGCCGACAGCACCCCGTAGGGATAGTAGGTGTCGTAGCAGGTGCGCTTCTGGGCAAAGATGAAGTCGCTCTCCCGCTCGGGGTCCGGAAATGTGAACCGGGAAAGGTACAGCATGGCTCAGCAGATGCGCAGCAGCATCGTGTGGGCATCGTCCATCTCCACGACCAGCAGGCCCTTCTTCTCCAGCGCCTTCATCACGTCACTGAAGCGTTTGAAGCCGATCTGCTTCTCCTCGAAGCTGGGGTAGTCGGCCTGTATGGTGGCCTTGAGGATGGAGGGGTTCACGCGATCGAAGCCCTCGTCCTTGAAGTGCTCCAGCGCCTGCTCGAAGGCGGCGACCCAGTTGTTCTTGTCCAGCTTGGGCTCGGCCTCCTCGTCCTCGGTATCCAGGCCGATCATCAGGCTGGAATTCTCCATCCAGCTGGTCAGCTTGTCCGAGCGCTTGGTGATGGCGGCCACCAGCTTGCCGAAGGTGGCACAGCCGTAGCTCCTCTCCGAGAAATCCGGGCGCAGGCGGTTCAGCGTGTCCTTCAGCTCGCTGGCGTACATCTGCTCCTCGGTCTGGTCGCCGACGATGGTCTCCACCTGGGCGATCAGCTCGTTGATATCGCCGTCCTCTGTGCTGCGCTCCTCCTTGGGCTTCTTCTTCGGCTGGCGCTTGGCCACCGACTCCAGGAACACGAATTCGTTGCAGGCGTTCACGAAGATGCTGCTGGCCGCCTCGGAGCGGGAGATGCCCAGCACATGCTTGCCCATGCTCTTCAGCCGGCCCACCAGCGGCGTGTAGTCGCTGTCGCCGGAAACGATGCAGAAGCTGTCGATCAGCGGGTTGGTGTAGGCCACCTCCATGGCATCGATCACCAGCTGGATGTCCAGGTTGTTCTTCTGGACCTTGCCCCAGCGCAGCGACGGCACCACCGCGAAGGTGTTGGACAGCAGCACCGGTTTCAAATCGGTGTAGCGGTCGGTGTAGCCGTAGACCTTGCCCAGCAGGATGTCCCCGCGGATCTTGACCTTTTCAATGATGGAGAGCAGCAGCGATTCCTTCGCGCCCACGTTCTCCAGATCCACAAATACCGCAAAATTGGATGTACCCATATATTATCCTTTCAGTTACCTCGTTGGTTTGTCTGTACCTGTCGCCCGCAGGCCTGCGGGGAGGTATCGGAGGGGCAGAGCCCCTCTGATATTCAAATCCGTTCCCGGCGACATGTGCGCCGGGACGGAATGCAACTCTGCTCGCAGAGTTCATACCTTGCAGCTTCCAAGTGTGCCCAAAGGGCGCGCGCAGGAAGCTGGAGGGGGTGGTCTCGGAGGGGGAGCGGGCTCCCCTTCCGAAAGAACTACAGCACATTCTTGCCGTAGTCGAACTCGTCCTTCTCCTTGGTCTGCTCGTCGATGGTGAAGCGGCCGCGCTCCAGCGCCACGGTGCCGGTGCGCACCAGCTCCAGGATCCCGAACTCGGACAGCAGGTTCTGTATGGCCTGGGCCTTGCTGTCGTCGCCGATCAGGGCGATGGTCAGCGATTCGGTGGCCACATCGATGATGGAGGCCCGGAAGATGTTGGCGATCTGTATGATCTCGTTCCGGATCTCGTGGGTGGGCGCCGATACCTTGATCAGCACCAGCTCCCGCCGGATGGCCCGCTCCGGGGACAGGCGCTTGACCGAATGCACGCAGATCAGCTTGCGCAGCTGGCTGCAGATCAGGCGCGCCTGCTTTTCGTCGGTGGAAAGCTCGATGGTCATGCGGGAGACCGCCGGGTCGGCGGTGGTGCCCACGGCCAGGGAATCGATGTTGTAGCCCTTGCCGGAGAACAGCCGTGCCACGCGGGAGAGCACGCCGGCCTCGTTGTCCACCAGCACGGCCAGGGTATGCCGCTTGACTTCGTTCATCACAGGCCCTCCCCTCAATCCACCGCAAAGTGGGTGATGTCGCTGCCGCCGGTGACCATCGGGCGCACCATCTCGTCGATGTCGATGGCGCAGTCGATCACCATGCCCGCGCCGCCGTTCAGCGCCTCGGATAGCGCCTGCTCCAGCGCCTGCACATGCGCGACCCTCCGGCCCGGCAGTCCGTAGGCGTCGGCCATCGCCGGTGATGTGCACCACCACCTTGTCCGGGTTGCCCGCCTGGGCCCCGATGGCCGCGCCGAGGCCGAAGCCCATGGTGCCGAAGCCGCCGGAGGTGACCAGCTGGCCGGAGTATTCAAAGTGCAAATGCTGTATGGCCCACATCTGGTGCTGGCCCACGTCGGTGGTGAATATGGCGTCCCGGGGCACGGCGCGGGCGATGGCGTCCAGCACCTGCACCGGGGTCAGCCGGTCGTCGGATTCATCGTACTCGGTCTGGGTCTTGAAGGCGAACACATAGTCCTTCCAGTCCGCATGGTCCTGCTGCTCCAGCCGCTCATTCAACAGCTGCAGCACCCGCTTCGCGTCGCCGATGATGTGGTGGGCGGTCTCTACATTCTTGTTGATCTCGCTGCGGTCGATGTCGATCTGCACCACCTTCGCGTTGCGGGCGAAGCTGGAGGGCTTCAGCGCCACGCGGTCCGAGAACCGGCAGCCCACGGCGATCAGCAGGTCGCAGGCGTCCACGGCCATGTTGCTGGCCTGGCTGCCGTGCATGCCCACCAGGCCCGTGGCCAGCTTATTCAGCCCCCGGAAGCCGCCCGCGCCCATCACGGTGATGCCCACCGGGGCGTCGGCGCGGTTGGCAAACTCTTCAAATTCCCAGTTGGCGCGGCTGCGCACCACGCCGCCGCCGCAGATGATCAGCGGCTTCTTCGACGCGCGGAGCATGTCCACCAGGGTGTCGATGTCCCGATAGTCGGGCTCCGGGGCCTTGAAATCCTGGCTGCTGCGCTTCATCAGCTGGCCCAGGCGACCGCTCATGCCGTGCTCGGCGCGGCGCAGCGGCTCGTAGTTCGCCATCTCGGCGGTCACGTTGTGGGGGATGTCGATCAGCACCGGGCCGGGGCGGCCGCTGCGGGCGATGGCGAAGGCCTCGCGCACGGTATCGGCCAGGTCCTCCACCCGCCGCACCAGGTAGTTGCACTTGGTGATGGGCATGGTGACGCCGGTGATATCCACCTCCTGGAAGGAATCCTTGCCCAGCAGGGGCAGGTCCACATTGCAGGTGACGCACACCACGGGCGAGGAATCCATGTAGGCGGTGGCGATGCCGGTGACCAGGTTCGTGGCCCCGGGGCCGGAGGTCGCGAAGCATACGCCCACCCGGCCAGTGGCGCGGGCATAGCCGTCCGCCGCGTGGCAGGCCCCCTGCTCGTGGGCGGTCAGTATGTGGCGGATGCCCGGATAATCCGGCAGTGCGTCGTACACGTTCAGTATCGTGCCGCCGGGAAAGCCGAACACGGTATCCACGCCCTGCTCCACAAGGCACTCCATCAGGATCTTCGCGCCGGTCAACAGCATGGCATTTCCCCCTCGTTCTCTCATCCGTGAAGCGCGCGGAAGCCGAGGCCGTCAACAATCGGCCCCGGCTCCACACACAGGTGTGTCAATCGATGATCGCCAGCTCCAGCGTCAGGTGCAGCTCCTCATAGCCGCCGCTGACGTTGCCGTCCAGGTCGTAGTTATAGCGGTACACGGTCAGCTCCATCGGCTCGCCTTCCTTGCACTTGTCCACGGCGGTCACCATGTCCAGCGAGGACTTGATCCGCGCGCCGTTGGCCTCGGTGATCACGTCCTTCTCCTGCAGGCCGGCCTTGTCGGCGGGGGTGTTCGGCTCCACGCTGTACACTTGGGCGCCGGCGGGCGGATAGCGGCGCATGGGCTCGTCCGGGCCGTCGAGGGTCACCACGGTGACGCCCATCCGCGGGCGCACCACGCTGCCGTTGTCGATGATCTGGTCGATATAGCCCTTGACCACGCTGATCGGGATACAGAAGGTCAGGCCCTCGTAGATGGTCATGTACTTCAGTGTTGGAATGCCCACCATTTCGCCTTTCGCGTTCAGCAGCGCGCCGCCGGAGTTGCCGCCGTTGATGGGCGCGTCGGTCTGGATGGTGGTGATGCTGTGGCTGAAGTTATCGGCGTTCACGCCCTCGCGCTCCAGGCCGGAGATGATACCCGCGGTCACGCTGCCGAAGAACACCTCGGTATAGGTGCCGGGGTTGCCAATGATGATGGCCAGCTCACCGATCTGCAGCTGGTCGGAATCGCCCAGCGGGATCGGCTGCGCGCCGCCGGGGGCTTCGCCGGTGAACTTCAGTATCGCGATATCCGAGCCGTCGTCATAGCCCACAAGCTCCAGCTCCGTCTCGGTGCCGTCCAGCCACAGGGCGGTGAAGGCATCGCCGTCCTTGACCACGTGGTAATTGGTCAGCATGTAGCCGCCCTCGCCTTGGCCGATCTCGCGGATATAGCAGGCGGAGCCGCCGCCCACCTCGTTGACCTCGGCCACGCGGCTGATGGGATCCCAGCTTTCAGCCTTGGTGGTCAGCTGCACGATGGAGGGCCGCACCCGCGCGGCGATCTCCGGGATCGGGTTGCTGGAGGAATAGACGATGTCATAGGTCGGGGCCGGATCGGCGGTGGGCTCCGCGTTTTCGGCCAGGGCCAGCATCCCGGACAGCATCGCCGCCGCGATCAGCAGCGTCAGGCAGCGCGTGAGCGCCGTAAAGTGCTTCATGTCAAATGTCCTCGCTTTCATCGATCATGCGGTGTGTATTGCCTTCATTATACTCAAACGCCGGCGCTTTGCCAACGCATATAATGTGAAATTAATGCGATGAAGCCTCCTGGGCCACGGGCAGCGTGAATTCGAAGGCCGTCTCCTGGTCCGTCGAGCGCACGGTGATCTTGGAGCCGTGCTGCTGCATGATCCTCTGGCAGATGGACAGCCCCAGCCCGGTGCCCTGGCCGGAGGTGTGGGCCTTGTCCGCCTTGTAGAAGCGCTCGAAGATATAGGGCAGGTCCGCCTCGGCGATCTTCGGGCCGTTGTTCATGATCGTGAAGCGCACGTTCCCGCCCTCGAGGGTGGTGCGCACCGTCAGGCGACTGTGCTCGCCGTTCATGAACTTCACCGCGTTGTCGATGATGTTGGAAACCACCTGGTTGATGCGGTTGGCATCCGCCATCACCATCAGCGGGCCCTCGCCCAGCTGCACGTCCACCTCGATGTGCTTTTCATCGATACGGGGCTCGAAGTTGATCAGGTTGCGCCGCACCAGCTCGTTGGCGTCGAAGGGGGCCAGCGTCAGCGGGAACTTGCCCGATTCCAGGCGCGACAGGTCCAGCAGGTCCTTCACCAGGTCGGTGAGCCGATCGGTTTCATCCAGCACGATATGCAGGTACCGGGGCATATCCGACGGATCGATCACGCCGTCCAGCATGGCCTGCACATAGCCGCGCATGCAGGTCATCGGCGAGCGCAGTTCGTGGGAGACGTTGGCCACGAAGCTGCGCCGGGAATCCTCCAGACGGGTCAGCTCCTCGGCCATGCGGTTGATGGAATCGCCCAGCTCCTGCAGCTCGCCGCCACAATTCACGTCCACCCGCCGGGTCAGGTCGCCCTTGGAGAATTCGCGCACGGCGCTCGACATCTCCTTCAGGGGCCTGATCTGGCTGCGGGCCAGGAAGAAGGCCAGTATCGTGCCCAGCAGCAGCGCCAGCGCCGCCGGAGGCCAGATCTGCCGGATGACGCCGGAAAGGCTGATGCGCAGCGAGCGCACGGGGATGTGCAGCAGCACCGCGCCCACGACCTCCACGCCGTCGTACCACCAGGGCACGCCGATGGTCACGATCTGATCGCCCTTTTCCAGCTCCGGGAACAGCCCGGTGACGCGGATCTCGTTGCCCTCCTGGATGCGGGAAAGCTGCGCCTTCACCGCGTCGGTGGCGATGCTGCGGGTGGTGTTCCAGCTGCTGTCCAGGTACTGCACGATGCCGGAATCGTAGCTGACCAGCCAGATGTCGGCGTTGTAGTTCGAATAGATGTCGGCGATCTTGCGGCGGATGATGTACTTCATCGTGGCGTTGCTCTGCACATAGCTGAGCGTCGACAGGTTGGACATGTAGTCCGCCACCTCGCGGGCCTGGAGGCGCACCTCGTTTTCATAGCTCTCCTGCCGCGCCTGCCGCTGGGCCGCGGCCAGCACGCCGGTGAATATGGCGATGGTGGCCAGCAGCGCCGCCAGCAGCACGCTGTAGGTGCGCCAAAACAGGCTCCTCCTCATGGGCTACTTCACCTCGAATTTATAGCCGACGCCCCACACGGTCTTGATCTGCCAGCCCAGGCTCTCGCCCTCGGTCAGCTTTTCGCGCAGGCGCTTCACATGCACGTCCACGGTGCGGGAATCGCCGAAGAAATCGTAGCCCCACACCTGCTCCAGCAGCTGTTCCCGGGTGAACACCTGGTTGGGGTGGCTGGCCAGGAAGTTCAGAAGCTCCAGCTCCTTGGGGGGCATTTCCAGCTCCTTGCCCAGATAGGTGACGGCGTACTGGCTGATGTTCACCGTCAACCCCGGGAACACCAGCTCCTTGCCCGGCTCGGTGGCCTCCGGGACCTGATAGCGGCGGATGACCGCCTTGATGCGGGCCACCAGCTCCTTCATGTCGAAGGGCTTGGCGATGTAGTCGTCTGCGCCAAGCTCCAGCCCCAGCACCTTGTCGAACACCTCGTCCTTGGCGGTGAGCATGATAATGGGGATGTTGGAGGTCTTGCGCGCCTCCCGCAGCACCTGCCAGCCATCCATGCCGGGCAGCATCACGTCCAGCAGCATCAGGTTGGGCGGCGAGGCCCGGAACTGCTTCAGCGCGGCGTCGCCGTTGTCTGCCATTTCCACCTCGAAGCCCTCTTTTTCCAGGTACAGGTTCACCAGCTGGCGGATGTTCGGATCGTCGTCCACCAGCAGGATGCGCGTCTTGGTCATCGAAATCACCTCAGTTTACTACTATCAGAGTATATCACACAGCCGTGAACAGGGTGTGAACAGTTTGGTAATTACTTCAGCGTCGCCACCGTCACGCCGTCCTCGCCCTCGCCGTACTTGCCCAGGCGGAAGCCCTTGACGGCGGGGTGCTTTTTCAGGTGCTGCTGTATGCCGTTGCGCAGCACGCCGGTGCCCTTGCCGTGGATGATGTACACCTGGCTCAGCTTGTTCAGCACCGCGCCGTCCAGGAACATGTCCACGGCCAGGAGCGCCTCGTCCAGGCTCATACCCCGCACGTCGCACTCGGTTTCCACCGCCCGGGCGGAAACACCCACGAAGGCGCCGGAGCCGCCGTTCCTGCCCCGGGCGGGCTGGCGGCCCCTGGGCTTCTCCGGCTTGTCTGGCAGGGCCGTGCGCATGTCGGCCACGTTGGCCTTCAGCTT
>CACYWI010000013.1 GCA_902778045.1 uncultured Eubacteriales bacterium | reverse complement strand
ATTCCGCCACGGTGTTCATCCAGATGACCCGCCGGATCTTCCCCTCCGTGATCTCCGGCATACTGCTCTCCGCCATACTGGCCGCGTCGATGTCCACGGCGGATTCCCAGCTGCTGGCCTCGGCCTCGGCCTTCGCCAGCGACGTGTACAAGCCGGTGTTCCGCAAGAACGCCACCGATAGGGAGATGCTGTGGGTGGGCCGCGCGGTGGTCGCCCTGATCGCCGTGATCGCGCTGATCATTGCCGCCAATCCCAACAGTGGCACCATCATGGGCCTGGTTTCCAACGCCTGGGGCGTGTTCGGCGCGGCCTTCGGCCCGGTGATACTGCTCAGCCTGTTCTGGAAGCGGCTGACCTTCTCCGGCGCGGTGGCCGGCATCGTGACCGGCGCGGCGGTGGATATCCTGTGGCTGGCCTTCCTCAGCGGCACCGGGCTGTATGAGATCATCCCCGGCTTTGCCTGCGGCCTGATCGCGGCCCTGGTCGTGTCGCTGATCTCCCCGGAGCCGGATTCCGGCGTGAAGGCGCTGTTCGACAAGGCTTCGACCTCGGAGGTCTGATCCAACGATGACAAATCGCGCCGTGCGTCCATCGTGACGCGCGGCGCGATTGTTTTACATCCATACGGTGACGCTCATACCCAGCGGGAAAGGCGCGTCGGTGTCGACCTGTATGCGCACGCGGTACGCGCCGTCCTCCGCCGTCCGGGCGCAGTCAATGACCGTTCCGCTGACGATCTGGCCGTCGTCCGTGGCGAAGACCAGCTGCACCTGAGCGCCGACTTCGACGCGGGCGGCAGTCGCCTCATCCACCTGTACCTCCACGCCCACCTGGCCGTCCGGCACGATTTGGGCCACGATCTGATCTTTCTCCACCGATTCTCCGGGTTGAACGTCAAGACCGGTCACGATGCCGGAGACAGGAGCCTCGACGGTGCCGCCGCCCAGCGCATACAGCAGCTGGCCGCGCTCCACCGGATCGCCCTCATCCACGCACAGCCGGGTCAGCTTCCCGCTGCCCTCATAGGCCACGGGATCAGCGGCCATCACGGTGCCGATGCCCACGCGCCGGGCGGCGGTGAAATCGGTGCCGCGGTACAGGTACACGACCTCGCCCACGTACAGCTCACCGCCCGTGGTCAGCACCCGGTAGGTCGAGCCGTCGACGGCGCATACCGTGCCCACGGCGCGGTGGGTGCCGTCCTGGGTGCAGCGGGCGTAGACGGTCTCCCCGTCGTGGACCAGCGTGTTTTCGGCACTCTGGTAGGCCTGCGTGACGGTGCAGTGGATCACGTAGCGCTGCATCGGCGCGATCTCCAGCACCGTGCCGTCCACGTCTTCGCCCTCGTCGGCATGCAGCAGCGACACCGTGCCGTCTGCGGCGGCGAAGGTTTTTTCAGAGGAAAGCGTCATCAGCGACTGTCCCGCCACGACGCGCTGGCCGGCTTCAGCGTCGAGGGAAGTCGACGTGCCGAAGCATTCCAGGACGACGTTCACCGTGCTCAGCGCCGCGGTGACGCCGGTGAACACCTCCGCCGACGCCGTGGCGCACAGTGTCAGCGCCGCCGCGAGCGCAGCCAGTTTCCTAAGCATTCTCATCAATCAGTTCACCGCCTTCCGACAGGCGATAGGTCGTGCCGGCTACCGAGACCCGAAGGCCGCCGGCGCTCAGCGTGTAGGTGTAGTCGTGGGAGACATAGCCCTCGGCGCAGAGCCGGGCATAGGTGCCGCCGGTGAGCTCGGGCCGGGTGGCGAGATCGACAGTGCCGCCGTCAACAGCAAGGCGCAGCACGTCGATGCCGCTGATTGACAGCGTCTTCAGCGCATAGCCGTTGATCGTCCAGACATCGCTGCCGGAGATGGGGGAGAGGGCGAGGGTGTCGCCGTCGATTCCGGCGGTGAACGCGTCGCCGTCCGCCAGAGTGACGTCCAGAGCCTCGCCGCCCAGCGTCAGCGTCGTCATCGGCGCGTCAGGCACGGATAGCGCGACCGCGCCGTATGTCGTCATGTCCCGATCGCCGGAGGCGTGGGTGTAGATCAGCGCCTGGCCCGGCGTGATGGTGAAGCCCTGGTCCGCGGAGGCATCGCCGCCGCTCTGGCCGCTGCCGCCACCGCGCGAGCCGCCGCCGCGCGAGCCGCCGCCGCGCGAGCCGCCGCCTGAGGGACGCCCGCCCTCTGGGAACTCGCCCTCGGGGGAATCGCCCTCGGGGGAATCGCCCTCGGGCCGGGACGCGTCGTCGATGGGCGCTTCGGGGGATGCCGTGGGCTTTTCCTCCGGAACCGGGGTGGGCATTGCCGTGGGGGTCTCGGTGGGCGACTTCGTGGGTTCCTCGGTGGGTTCCTCAGTGGGTTCCTCGGTGGGCTGCTCGGTGGGCTGCTCGGTAGGTTCCTGCGTGGGATTCTCAGCAGGCTCCTCGGCAGGTTCCACGGTGGGTTCCTCTGAAGGTTCTTCTGTGGGTTCCTCCGCAGGCTCATCCGCAGGTTCTTCTGTGGGTCCCTCCGCAGGTTCCTCTGCAGGCGTCCCGGTGGGTTCCTCTGTGCCCTCCACTTCATCAGAGGGTGACGCGGTGTCAGCCGTGTCGGGAGAGGTGGTGTCCTCTTCCGAAGGGGTGTCACTTGGCGTGTCGTCGTTGGGTGTCTCTGTGCCCTCCCCTTCATCAGAGGGTGACGCGGTGTCAGCCGCGTCGGGAGAGGTCGTTTCCTCTGTCGGTTCCTCCAAGGGCTCTGCCGTCGGTTCCGTCGCGGGTTCCTCTGCCGGCGTCTCCGTGGGCTCGGGTGTCGGCGTCGCCGTAGGCTCGGCTGTCGGTGTCTCCGTGGGCTCGGGCGTCGGCGTTTCCGTGGGCTCGGGCGTCGGCGTTTTCGTGGGCTCAGGCGTTGCCGTAGGTTCGGCTGTCGGCGTGGCTGTGGGCTCGGGCGTTGCCGTGGGTTCGGCTGTCGGCGTCGCTGTCGGTTCAACTGTCGGAGTCGCTGTGGGCTCCTCCGTCGGCGCTTCAGTGGGCGCTTCCGTCGGTGCTTCGGTGGGCTCCTCCGTCGGCTCGGCGATTTCCAGGCCGCCCTCCTGGGGCAAATCCTCGGCCAGGGCCAGGGTCAGCAGGGCGGCGGCGGTCAGGCTGACGACCAGCAGCCGCTTAATCCTGCGCATCTTCACTCACCTCTTGGACCGCCTCCGGTTCCTCCGCCGGCTGCGCTTCCAGCGTGGTTACCACGGCGGTCATGCCGTAGCGGGTGGCGGCGTCGGGGGTGAAGTCGATGTACACGTCATAGGTGGTGGCGCTGTCGCCGTCCCCGTTACCCGCGGTCTCGTTGGCGACGGCGGAGATCATCGAAACGGTGCCGGGATATTCGACCTCCTCGTCCTGGTTCCACAGCAGCTCGATGCTCACCGGGTCGCCCGGGTTGATGGCCGCGAGGTTCGCCTCCTCGATCTGGGCGACCACGCGCATGTCGCCCTCGGGATAGATCGTCGCCACGACCTCGCCCTTCTGCACGCTGCCGCCCTGCTGGGCGTTCACGGCGCTCAGCGTGCCGCCCTCGCCGGCGGAGATCACGTTGCCGCTCATGTACAGGCCGTCGAAGCTGCCCTCCAGGGTCTCGAACAGCAGATCGCCGCGCCGCACGGTATCCCCGGGGGCCACCGCGACGCTCACGATGCTGCCGCTGCCGGTGACGGCGGTGGGGGCGGTGCGGTTCAGCGTGCCCCGGCCGATGCGCTGGGACGCCGTGGCGCTGTCGCCGCGGTACACGTTCACCGTTTCGCCAATCAGGAACTCGCCGTCCAGCACCCGCACGGTAAAGTCGGTGCCCTCCACGGCGGTCACCACGCCGCTGCCGGTGTGGCTGCCGTCGGAATAGCAGCTCAGGTAGACCGCCTCGCCCACGTGCACGAACTTCGTGGCGGTGGAGTTGTAGGCGTTGTCGGTGGAGGCGGAGATGTTGTACACGCTCTCGCCCTCGATGGAGATCACCGCGCCCCAGGTCTGGGCCACGGTCTCGGCGGAATCGCCGGGCTGGCCGAACACGGCGGTGACGGTGCCCGCCTCGTCGGCGTAGACCTTCGTGGTGGACAGGGTGACCAGCGCGTCGCCGGCGGCGACCTTCTGGCCGGCCTCGGCGTCCACGGACTGCACGGTGCCGCCGATGGGGGCGTACACCTGTACGGACCTGCCGGCTTCCACGGTGCCGTTGAAGGTGATGGTCTCCGCCATGGCGCAGGGGCCAAGCAGCAGCGCGGCGGACAGTGCGACGGTCAGGGCGCGGGTGGGATTGAACTTCATGGATGTATCCTCCTTTTCAATGTGGGGTCGTGGGTCAAGCGGAGCGAAGCGCGTCGATGGGGTTCAGCCTGCTGGCCTTCCGGGCCGGGGCCCAGCCGAAGATGATGCCCACGGCGGCGGAGAAGCCCGCGCCCAGCGCGATCGCGAAGGTCGATATCACAAAGCCCGTGCCCATCACGCGGGAGAGTATCAGCGACAGCATCAGGCCGAGCGCGATGCCCAGCGCGCCGCCGATGATGGACAGCAGGAACGATTCGATCAAAAACTGCATCTGGATCTGCCAGGGGATGGCCCCCAGCGCCTTCTTCAGGCCGATTTCGGTGGTGCGCTCGGTGACGGTGGTCAGCATCATGTTCATGATGCCGATGCCGCCCACCACCAGCGCGATGGAGGCGATGCCCGCCAGCAGCGCGCTGACCATGTTCAGCATGCTCTGCATGGTGTCCTCGATGCTGGACATGCTCATGATCTCATAGCAGTCCTCCTCGTAGCTGAACATGGCGTCCAGCGCGGCCTCGAGGGCCTCGGTGGCGGAATCGGAATCCCAGCCCTCGGCAAGGTATACCGTGAACGATGTCACCACGTTCGCGTTGTTCAGCTTCATCGCCGTGGTGTAGGGGATCAGCAGGTCTGGGCTGCCGCTCATCAAGCCGGCGATGCTGGTGTCGCTGTCCTCGTCCATCAGGCCCACCACCGTGAAGGGGATGCCGCCCACGTACAGGCTCTCGCCGATGGGATTGACGCCGTAGAAGAATTCCTCCACCATGTCCGGGCTGATGATGCACACGAAGGTGGTATTGTCCTCGTCGGTGAAGTTCAGCGCCCGTCCGCGGGTGACCACGTCCTGGTTTTCCTGGAAGTAGAAGGCGTTCTTGCCGGACACGGAGATATTGGTCTTGTAGCTGCCGCCCCGGGAGATCCGGGCGCTCAGCGCTACGCTGGGGGTCACGCCCCGCACGGCCTCAAGCTCCGTCAGCTCTGAAAGGTCCTGCGTAGTCAGGCCGGATTTCAGGTCGCTGCCCGTCACGGTGACGGTCAGCGTGCCGGCACCCATGGCGCTGAAGGAGCTGGACAGCGAGCCGGAGAAGCCGTTCACCGTGGTGATCAGCGCGATCACCGCCGCCACGCCGATCAGTATGCCCAGCACCGTCAGAAACGATCGGACGCGGTTTCCCAGGATGTTGGCGAGGGACATGCGCACGCAGTCGCCGATCATGATGAAGGTGGCGCGTATCGATCTAAGCATCGTTCACATTACCCCCTTCGGTCAATTCCCCGTCGATGATGTGCACCACCCGGCGGGCGTTTTTCGCGATGTTCATGTCGTGGGTGATCATGATGATGGTGCGGCCCTCGTCGTTCAGCTCCTTGAACAGGGCCATCACCTGCCTGCCGGTCTTCTGGTCCAGCGCGCCGGTGGGCTCGTCCGCCAGCAGCAGGGTGGGGTTGCCCACCAGCGCCCGGGCGATGGCCACGCGCTGCTGCTGGCCGCCGGAAAGCTGGTTGGGCGTGTGGCCCATCCTGTCGGAAAGGCCCACGCGCTCCAGCATCTCCCGGGCGCGGCGCTTGCGCTCGGAGGGGGTGACGCCCGCGTAGATCAGGGGCAGCTCCACGTTCTTCTGGGCGGTCAGCCGGGGCAGCAGCTGGCTGTTCTGGAATATGAAGCCGATCTCCCGGCTGCGGATGCGGGCCAGCTCCGCCTCGGTGAGGTCCTCGATCTCCTGGCCGCGCAGCGTGTACCGGCCGGAATTGGCCACGTCCAGGCAGCCGATGATGTTCATCAGCGTGGATTTGCCGCTGCCCGAGGGCCCCAGCACCGACAGGAACTCGCCCTCGTCCAGGCTCAGGTCGATGTCCTTCAGGATGTGGGCCTGCTCTTCGCCCATCTGGTAGTACTTGTTGATCTTATCCATCTTAAAGAAGGCGGATCCCGGCGCCGTATCGACGCGATTAAAGGCTCCAATGCTCATCGGCCGCCACCACCCGTGCCGCCGGGGGCGTTGCCCTGGCCGTTCTGACTGCGCTCGCCGCGCTGGGTGTTGCCATCGCGGTTATAGCCGCGCTCGCCGTTGCCGCCGCCGGGCATGCCGCCGCCGGGCTGGTTGAACTGCTGGCCGCCGAACAGGCTGGACAGCAGGCTGGCCGTGGCGGATTCGGTGGCCTTGGCCTCCACATACACCTCGTCGCCCTCGTCGAGGCCCTCCGTGATCTGGATGTAGTTGCCGTTGGATACGCCGGTGGTCACCTGCACCTGGTTCAGCGCGCCGGCCTCGTCCTTCATGTACACATAGGCCTGGTTGATGGCGTCGAAGCTGAGGGCGTCCACCTTCAGGATCACCACGTCGCGGGCCTCCTCCTGGGGGATGGTGACGGTGACCTGCATGCCCGGCAGCACGCCGTCCTCCACGTCCACATAGGCGGTGGCGGTGTAATAGGCCACGTTGCCGGTGGAGGAGGAGATGTAGTCGATGGCGGCGATCGTGGATTCAAAGCTCTTTTCGATGGAGGTCACCGCGATCGTGCATGCCTGGCCCACCGCTACATCGTTGATGTCGTATTCGTCCACCCGGAAGGATACGCGCATGCGGCTGAAATCCGCGATCTGCACCAGCGAATCGCCCTGCGCGACCTCGTCGCCGGATTCCACGCTCATAACGTTCACGCGCCCGTCGAAGTCGGCGGTCACGGTTTCGCCGTTGGAAAGCCGAACCAGCCTGTCGCCGGATTTCACATCGTCGCCGGCGGCCACGTACACGGTGCGCACGGTGCTGTTCGAGCCGGCGGTGTAGCTGGCGCTGTCGATCAGGCTCAGGTTGCCGCTGAAGCTCAGGGCGTTGGAGATGCTGCCCCGGGTGGCGGTGTAGCTGTCATAGGTCACGGTGTACTCCAGCTTCAGCGCGTTGTAGGCGTACCAGCCCGCGCCGGCGAGTATCAACAGGAGGATGAGAAACAGTATCAGCTTGCGCAGCCAGCGGCGCTTGCGGGGCTTGGCGGGTTTGTTCATAGGCGTTGACCGTCCTTTCCATGCTCTGGAATGAATTGTATGTCGTCAACCTTGATTAAAGCTTAAAAACACCGCGAAAAACGATTGGAATTGTGTACAAACTGGAAACAGATTGGCACAAATAAACAGAGGGCCGTCTCAGAATGATTTGAGACAGCCCCCTGTGCTACAGGGTGTCAGATGATGTAGAACCACTCCGGCGCGTCGCCGGGAACATCGCTTTGCAGTATGTAGCCCTCGCCGTTCTTGTACAGCAGCTCCTGGCTCTTGATGCTCACCCGGGTGCCGGGGGCGATGGGGTGGGTGATGAACACGTTGGAGCCGATGATCGAATCGTGGCCGATCACGGTGTCGCCGCCCAGTATCGAAGCGCCGGCGTAGATGGTCACGTTGTCCTCGATGGTGGGGTGGCGGCGCTTGCCCCGCAGCTTCTGGCCGCCGCGGGTGGACAGCGCGCCCAGCGTGACGCCCTGGTAGATCTTCACCGATTCGCCGATCACGGTGGTCTCGCCGATCACGATGCCGGTGCCGTGGTCGATGAAGAAATAGCGGCCGATCTGCGCGCCGGGGTGGATGTCGATGCCGGTGCGGCTGTGGGCGAACTCCGTCATGATGCGGGGGATCAGCGGCACGTTCAGCTGGTACAGCACGTGGGCCAGCCGGTTCACGGTGATGGCGTACAGGCCGGGATAGGCGATGATGATCTCCGCCTTGCTGCTGGCGGCGGGGTCGCCGTCGAAGGCGGCCTGCAGGTCCGTTTCCACATAGGCGCGGATTTCCGGCAGCTTGCCAAAGAACGCCGCGGTGATGTCCTCGGCGCGGGCCTCCACGTCGGCCTGGGCATCCTCGGCGCTGCCCCGGAGGGCGATGGCGATCTGGCGGTTCAGATGAAAGGCCACGTCCTCGATCAGCGCGGACAGGCTGTTCTTCTGGTTGTAGATGCGATAGTTGTAATCGCGGAAGTAGCCCGGGAATACCAGGCGCAGCAGCTTGCTGATCAGCTCCTCGATCACGTGGCGGTCGGGCTGGGTGAACATCTCCAGCCGGTCGATGACCCTGTCCCTGCCGTAATCCGCCAGAATGACGTCTGAAAGCGCCTGTATGCGCGCCTCAAAGCGTTCGGTTTCGCCTGCCATGTCGTTCCTCTCCTTGCCCCAACGGTTCATCTGCGATTATATCAGGCGCGGTGGCCCCTGTCAACCTGCGCTCAGGCCAGCATCGCGCGGTAATAGTCCTCGTCCTCGGGCTTGAAAACATTGAAGATCACCTTTTCCACCCGGCTGCCCGCCTTCAGGCATTCCCGCACGGTGTCCACGGCCACCTGCGCGCCGCGGCGTTGGGGAAAGCCGAACACGCCGGTGCTGATGCAGCAGAAGGCGACGGAGCGCAGGCCCTCCCTGTCCGCCAGCGCCATGCAGGCCCGGTAGCAGCTTTGCAGCTCCTGCACGTTCTTCGGGGTCACCGCGCCGCCGTAGCAGATCGTGCCCACCGTGTGCAGCACGTACCGGCTGGGCAGGTTGTAGGCCGGCGTCAGCTTCGCCCGGCCGGTGGGTTCCGGGTAGCCCTGGGCCTGCATCAGCGCGTTGCACTTCAGCCGCAGCTGTACGCCCGCCATCGTGTGGATCACGTTGTCGATGCAGCCGTGGTTCGGCTGGTAGCAGCCGGTCATGCCGCTGTTGGCGGCGTTCACGATGGCGTCGGCGTTCAGCCGGGTGATGTCGCCCCGCCACAGGTAAAGCCTGTCCCGCATCGGGGAAAGCCCCGCCACGTCCACCACGCCGCGCTCCTCGAGGCGCTCGCGCAGGTATTCGTCCTGCACGGCCAGAAAATCCTCGCCGATGGGCATCGGCGCGCGCATGTTCATCAATCCGCGCAGCAGCCGGCGCTGCTCGAGCACGCCCTGGGGGATCTCGTTGGCGTAGTCCGCCTCGTCCAGCAGGTACTTTATCAGCCAGACGCGCTTTTCATCGTGGTTCACAGGATCGCCTCCCGAATGCTTCTTTTACCAGTGTAACATATGCGGCATGAAAATACTACCCGAAACGGAAAAATAACGGTTGACAGCGCATGGCGCGGCGGGTTATGATGAACCGTAAGCAATGCTTGGGGGAATGACGAGGTGCAAGAGCAATTTTCCCGCACGCGGCTGCTGCTGGGCCGGGACGCCATGGAGGCGCTGGCGAAGCGCCGCGTGGCGGTGTTCGGCGTCGGCGGCGTGGGCGGCTATGTATGCGAGGCGCTGGTGCGCAGCGGCGTCGGCGCGTTCGACCTGATCGACAACGACGAGGTGGCCCTTTCCAACCTGAACCGCCAGATCATCGCCACGCTGGATACGGTGGGCCAGCCGAAGGTGGAGGCGATGCGCCGGCGCATGCTGTCCATCAATCCGGACGTACGCGTCACCGCGCACCGGTGCTTCTTCCTGCCGGAGAACGCCGACGCGTTCGATTTTGCGGCCTACGACTATGTGGTGGACGCCGTGGATACCGTCGCCGCGAAGCTGGCCCTGGCGGAGCGGGCGATCGCCGCGGGCACGCCGATCATCAGCGCCATGGGCGCGGGTAACAAGCTGGACCCGGGCCGCTTTCGCGTATCGGACATCCAGAAGACCCACACCTGCCCGCTGGCCCGGGTGATGCGGCGGGAGCTGAAGAAGCGGGGGATAGAGCATTTGAAGGTGGTCTGGTCCGATGAAGCGCCGCTGCAGCCCGTCGGACCCCTGCCGGAGGGGGAGGCGGGCGTGAAGCGCAGCATCCCGGGCAGCACGGCCTTCGTGCCATCGGTGGCGGGGTTGATGATCGCGGGCGAGGTGGTGCGCGACCTGACGGCCGCATATCCCCGAAAGTCAGAAACGACACAGGAGGAAGAATGACATGTACGATTTTGATACGGTGATCGACCGAAGCGGCACGGCCTCGCTGAAGTGGGACGTGGCCCCGGGCGAGCTGCCCATGTGGGTGGCGGACATGGATTTTCAGGCCGCGCCGGAGATACGGGAAGCGCTGGCGAAGCGGGTGGCGCACGGCGTGTTCGGCTATTCCATCGTGCCGGAGGAATGGGCGCAGGCTTACATTGGCTGGTGGCGGCGCAGGCACGGCTTTGAGATACAGCCGGAATGGCTGACCTTCTGCACCGGCGCGATCCCGGCCATCTCCAGCATCGTGCGCAAGCTGACCACGCCCAACGAAAACGTGGTGATCCTGACGCCGGTGTACAACATCTTCTTCAATTCCATCGTCAACAACGGCTGCCGGGCGCTGGAGTGCCCGCTGGCCTACGAAAACGGGGCTTATGAGATCGATTTTGAGGACCTGGAGAGGAAGCTCGCCGACCCGCAGACCTCGCTGATGATACTGTGCAACCCCCACAACCCGGTGGGCAAGCTGTGGGACCGGGACACGCTGGCCCGCGTCGGCGAGCTGTGCGAAAGGTACGGCGTCACGGTGATCTCCGACGAGGTGCACTGCGACCTGACCGACCCCGGCCTGGCCTACACGCCCTTCGCCGCGGCATCGGAGACCTGCAAGCGCATCAGCATCACCTGTATCGCGCCCACGAAGGCCTTCAACATCGCGGGTCTGCAGACCGCGGCGGTGATGGTGCCCGATTCGTTTTTGCACCACAGGGTGTGGCGCGGCCTGAACACCGACGAGGTGGCCGAACCCAACGCCTTCGCCATGGAGGCCGCCATTGCCGCCTTTGAGAAGGGGGAGGACTGGCTGGACGCGCTGCGGGCGTATATCTTCGAGAACAAGAAGCGCGCGGCGGATTTCCTCGCAAGGGAGCTGCCCGCGCTGAAGCTGATCCCCTCCCAGGCCACCTACCTGCTGTGGATCGACTGCTCCGCCGTCTCGGACGACACCGACGCGCTGACCGCCGCCATCCGGGAAAAGACCGGCCTGGTGCTCTCGGCCGGCCGGCAGTTCGGCGGAAACGGCGCAAGGTTCGTGCGCATGAACATCGCCTGCCCCCGGAGCGTGCTTGCGGACGGCCTGGAACGGCTGAAGGCGGCGCTTGAATAGCGGGACGGCCCTGATAAACGGGCAAAACCATAAGATCCTTCGCTCCGCTCAGGATGTGACACGTCGCTGTGTTGTCATCCTGAGCGAAGCGAAGGATCTTATGTTGTGACCTGCAGAGTGCCGTTTATCCGACCACGATGTTCACCAGGCGACCGGGCACGAACACCAGCTTCTTCACGCTCTTGCCGGCGATCAGCTTCTGCACCTGCTCGGTGGCCATGAAGTAATCCTGGGCGGCCTCGCGGGTCAGGTCGGCGGGCACGTCCATGCGGCCGCGCACCTTGCCGTTGATCTGCAGGGCGACCTCCACGGTCTGGCGCACCAGGGCGGACTCGTCATAGGTCGGCCAGGCGGAGTACATCAGGTCAGCGTCCGACAGCTTGCACAGCGCGTTGATCTCCTCGGTGATGTGGGGGGCCACCGGGTTCAGCAGCTTCACCAGCGCCAGCAGCTCGCCCCGGGTGACGCTGCCCTTGGCGTAGATGGCGTTCACCAGCGTCATCATGGCGGCGATGGCGGTGTTGTACTTCATCTTCTCGTAGTCCTCGCCGACCTTCTTGATGCAGCTGTGCACGTCGAAGGCCAGGTCGGCGGAGATGCCCGCCTCGTCCGTCAGCATCTCCATCAGCCGCCACACGCGGTCCAGGAAGCGCTTGCAGCCCTTCACGGAATCGTCGTTCCAGGGGGCGGCGGCGGTGTAATCGCCCATGAACAGCACGTACAGCCGCAGGGTGTCCGCACCGTACTGCTTCACGATGTCCAGCGGGTCCACCACGTTGCCCTTGCTCTTGCTCATCTTCTCGCCGTCGGAGCCCAGGATCAGGCCCTGGTAGCTGCGCTTGGCATAGGGCTCGGGGGTGTTCACCTCGCCGATGTCATACAGGAAGCGATGCCAGAACCGGCTGTACAGCAGGTGGCGCGTCACGTGCTCCATGCCGCCGTTGTACCAGTCCACCGGCATCCAGTACTTCATCTCGTCCATGGAGGCGAAGGCCTGGTCGTTGTGCGGGTCTACAAAGCGCAGGAAGTACCAGCTGGAGCCCGCCCACTGGGGCATGGTATCGGTCTCCCGCTTGGCGGGGCCGCCGCACTTCGGGCAGGCGCAGTTCACGAAGGATTCGATCCGGGCCAGGGGAGACTGGCCGTCGGTGCCGGGCTCGAAGTTCTCCACGTCCGGCAGGGTCAGGGGCAGCTGGTCGTATGGCACGCCCACGGTGCCGCACACCGGGCAGTGGATCAGCGGTATGGGCTCGCCCCAATAGCGCTGGCGGTTGAAGGCCCAGTCCTTCATCTTGTACTGTATGCCCTTGCGGCCGATGCCCTTGTCGGCCAGGAAATCCAGCATCGCGGCGATGGAATCGGCCTTGTTGTCATACTGGTTCAGGAATTCGGAGTTGACCATCGGGCCGTTGCCGGTGTAGGCCTCGACGCTGATGTCGCCGCCCTGGATGACCTCGATGATGTCCACGCCGAACTTCTTCGCGAATTCCCAGTCGCGCTGGTCGTGGGCGGGCACGGCCATGATCGCGCCGGTGCCGTAGCCCATCATCACGTAATCGGCGATGAAGATCGGGATCCTCTTGCCGTTGACCGGGTTGACGGCCTCCAGGCCAGAGAGCTTCACGCCGGTCTTGTCCTTGACCAGCTGGGTGCGCTCGAATTCGGTCTTCTTCGCGCAGGCCTCGCGATAGGCCTCGACCTCGCTCCAGTTGCCGATGCGATCCCTGTACTTGTCCAGCAGCGGGTGCTCCGGGGCCATGACCATGAAGGTGACGCCAAACAGCGTGTCCGGGCGGGTGGTGTAGATCTCCAGCTTTTCATCGACGCCGTTCAGCTGGAAGTCCACGAACGCGCCGGTGGAGCGGCCGATCCAGGTGACCTGCTGCTGCTTGATGCTCTCGGGGTAATCCACGGTCTCCAGGCCCTCCAGCAGCTTGTCGGCATACTGGGTGATGCGCAGGTACCACACGTCCTTGGGCAGCTGCACCACGTCGCTGTGGCACACGTCGCACTTGCCGCCCTGGCTGTCCTCGTTGGAAAGCACCACCTTGCAGTGGGGGCAGTAGTTCACCAGCGTCTTGGCGCGGAACACCAGGTTGTGCTCGAACAGCTTCAGGAAGATCCACTGGGTCCATCTGTAGTAGTCCGGCAGGGAGGTAGAGATCTCGCGGCTCCAGTCGAAGGAGAAGCCGATCTGCTTCATCTGCTCCTTGAAGTGCTCCACGTTGCGGGTGGTGATCACATGGGGGTGGGTGTTGGTCTTGATGGCATAGTTCTCCGCCGGCAGGCCGAAGGAGTCAAAGCCCATCGGGAACAGCACGTTGTAGCCCTCCATGCGCCGCTTGCGGGCGATGACCTCCAGGCCGGAGTAGGCCTTGATGTGGCCCACGTGCATGCCCGCGCCGGAGGGGTAGGGGAACTCCACCAGACCGTAAAACTTGGGCTTGTCGTGGCTGGCCTGCGCCTCGAAGGCGTGGGTGTCGTCCCAGTGCTTCTGCCACTTGCTTTCAATGCTCATCGGGGAATAGACGGGAATGTCCTTCATGCTATGCACCTCGTTTGATCGTTTTCAATGAAAAACCTCCGTCTCGATCAAGAGACGGAGGAACATTTCCTTCGCGGTACCACTCTCGTTGATTCCAATGGAATCCGCTTGATGCCGGTAACGGCGGCAGCCGCCCTTGCGGGACGCTCCGGAACGAGTTCAGCGCGGCGCGACGCTGCCTTTCAGCCGGGGGCAGCTCTCTTTGGACGCGGTGACGGGCTTACTGCTTTCCTTCTACGCGATGGGTCTATAATCAGCCTTCGACCTTCTCGGCGGCCTCTTCGACGGCCTCGGCGGCTTCGTCGGCGCCCTCAACGGCCTCGGTGGCGGCGTCGGCGGCTTCCTCGACCTTTTCCTCGGCGGCGTCGGCGGCCTCTTCGACCTTTTCCTCTACGGCGTCGGCGGCCTCTTCAGCCTTCTCCTCGACCTCTTCCGCCGTTTCCTCAACGGCCTCGGCGGCTTCCTCAGCCTTCTCCTCTACGGCGTCGGCGGCCTCTTCCGCGGCGTCCTCCGCCTCCTCGGCGGCCTCGACCACGTCGGCGGTGGTGGTCACGGTATTGCTGCCGATGTTGTGGGAGGTCACGATGGTGGCCACGATGGCCAGCACGATGAACACGGCGGCCGCGATCTTGGTGTACTTCTGCAGGCGGCCTTCCATGCTCTTGGCCTTGTTCTTGCCGAAGAACGTCTCAGCGCCGCCGCCGATCGCGCCAAGGCCCTGGCGCTGACCTTCCTGCATCAGCACGGCAACGATGAGAACGATGGAGATCAGAATCAGCACGATATCGATGATGATGGAAACAGCGGACATGGAACATCCTCCTTAAGTATGAAACGCTTTCTTTGTTTTACCGATGCCCTCCGGCCGCAGAAGCGCGCAGGAAACAACCGGTGTCCAAACACACTGGATCATTATAGCACGCTTCAACGCAAAACGCAACCGTCTTTTTCCCGAAAAAGCCCATTTTCCACGGTTAATTCTTGCGTTAGGGTGTGTTTCTAAATGCTGCGAGATGCAGTCAAAGACGCCGAAAATGCGCTTCAGGCATTTTAGAAACACGCCCTAGGGCTCGGATTCCCCGTCCTCCAGCAGCCGGGCGATCCGAAGCTTCGCGCGGTAGACCTCGTTCCTGGCAAAGCCCCCTGCCTGGGCGGCACGGGCGGCGTCCACGGCCATGCAGTATTCGCCCTTTTCCACGCTGGGGTTGGCGGCAAGCATGGCGAGCACCGCCGGGGCCGCGCCGCGGTAGATGCGCTCGAATTTCTTGGTCAGGTCGCTGCACACGCACAGCATGCATTCCGGCCACTTTTCCGCGATGGCCCGCACCAGCTCCACGATCCTGTGGGGGGATTCGTACAGCACGAACACCGGTATGCCCGCCCGGCGAACGGCGTCCAGCTTGTCGTTCAAGGCCTTCCTTTCCCGGGGCAGGAAGCCGTAGAAGGCGAATTCCCGGGCGTCAAAGCCGCTGGCGGACAGGCAGGTCGCCACCGCGGAGGGGCCGCACACCGGCTCCACCGGGATGCCCGCCTCGTGACAGGCCCGCACCAGCAGGTGCCCGGGGTCGGATATGCCCGGGGTGCCGGCGTCGCAGGTCAGGGCCACGGTCAGATCCTCCGCCAGCATCCTTTCCACGATCTGCGGGGCCTTGCCCTCCTCGTTGTGCCGGTGGCAGGAGGTCATGGGCTTCTTGATGTCGAACTGATTCAGCAGCTTCATGGTCACCCTGGTGTCCTCGGCGGCGATCAGGTCCGCGCGCTCCAGCGCCTCGCGCATGCGGGGCGTCAGATCGCTCAGGTTGCCGATGGGGGTGGCGACGACGTACAGCTTGGGCATGTCAAATCTCCTTCAAAACAAAGAACAGCTCGTTGCGCGTTTCGATCCGTCCGGCGGTCTCGCGCCGCGGCGGCATGTGGGCCTCCATCCAGTCGGAATACTGCCCTGCCATGCCCACGTTCCTGCCGCCCAGCGTGCGGGTGGGGAAGGACACAACCAGATACGCGGCGTTTATGGCGTCCATGACGTCGAGCGCAGCGCCGATCCGCTGCCTTTCCAGCAGCGGCAGCAGCTTGAACAGCAGCGCCACGTCGAAGCGCCGCTTCGGGATCGCGCCGGGGCACAGCAGGTCCGCGCAAACGGCGGAAACCGGTTGGCCGTAGGTCTCGCCGAAGCAATTCACCGCGCCCACCGCCTGGCCGGAGATGTCCACGCCCAGGGTCTCGATGCCCCGCGCGCCCAGGTAGACCGGGTTGACACCGCAGGCCAGGTCCAAAACAGACCGGGGTCTGCCGATGATCTCAAAGACGCGCCCGTACAGCGCGTCCATGTCGGCAATGGGCAGCCGCTCCCGGGTGGAAGCATGGCGGCTCAATATCCGTTCCAGACCGTGGTCGGTTGGATCACAGTACCAGGCGTGCATGTCGTAGGTGATCTGCCGGGCCTCCTCCGGGGTCATGAACGCCCCGGTGATGCCGTGCAGCGCCTCCCGGGCGGCCTTTTCCGCGTCCTTGGCCTTTTTGTATTTGGCACAGCAATCCGCCCACACGCGGCGCACGGTGTCCGGGCAGATATCGCGGTATTTTTTGGAGGAAAGCAGCTTTTCAAGCATCGCGTCATTCATCGCGCAGCAGCTCCATCAGTTTTCCGTAAAAGCGCAAATTGTGGGCGGTGGCCAGGCGCAGGGCATAGGGGTCGCCCACCTTGAACAGGTGGTGCAGGTAGGCCCGGGAGTGGCTCCTGCACAGCAGGCAATCGCAGGCCGGGTCCACGGGCCCGTCCTCCCGGCGGTGCTCCTCGTCCAGTATGTACAGGAATTTGTAGAATTTCCCGTCCTCGCGGCGCACGCCCTCGGGGGTGTCCATGCCGGGCAGCCAGGTGTACAGCCGCTGGTGGCGGGCCTCCCGGGTGGGGATCACGCAGTCGAACAGCGTGTAGCCCATGCCCACCAGCATCGCGATCTCCTCGGGCCGGCCCAGCCCCATGGCGTACTTTACCTTGCTGTCGGGCATGGCGTCCGCGGCCATCTTCAGTATGTCGGGCCGGAACGCGCCGCTCTGGTCCATGGGCCAGCCGCCGAAGCCGTAGCCGTCAAAGCCGATCTCCTCCAGACGGCGGCCGCACTCCATGCGCAGGTCCGGGTCGCTGCCGCCCTGCACGATGCCGAACAGCCTGGGCTTTTTATCCAGCCTCTTCGCCAGCTTGTCGAATTCCGCCCGGCAGCGCTCGCCCCAGCGCACGGTCAGCTCCACGCTGCGCCGCTGCACCTCGATGGGGTCGTCCGGGTGGGTGCACATGTCCAGCGCCATCATCACGTCGCTGCCGTACTGGAACTGCACCTGGATGCACTTTTCCGGCGTGAACGTCAGCTTTTCCAGACCGCGGTCGGGTCTGAATATGATCTCCTTGTCCCGGATCTCGCCGTACTCCGGGTTTTCCCGGATCAGCGAGTACAGCTGGAACCCGCCGGAATCGGTGAGGATCGCGCCGCCGTACCCGGTGAAGCCGTGCAGCCCGCCGAAGGACTTTATCAGCTTCGCGCCGGGCTTGGTCATCAGATGGTAGCTGTTCATCTCGCAGCCGAGCAGCCCCGCCGCATACACGTCCTCGAACGCGCCGGCGCGGATCGCGCCGTAGGTGGCGTCGGGGAAGAAGGCGGGCAGCGCGACGCTGCCGGAGGGGGTTTCAAGATAGCGCATAATGACCTCGTTATCATGATTGAAAATTGAGCGTTGAGAATTGAAATTGAGAATTCAGAGTGCGCGGCGCGCTGCTCCTGTATCCAGGAAACCCGAAGGGTTTCTACCGCAATTCTCCATTCTCAATTCTCAATTTCCGATTGAGTGTTCAGCTTCTCCACGATCCGAAGGCTGGCGCTTCTGGACCTCGGGTTCTGCGCCAGCTCCTCCGCGCCGGCCGTGACCGGCTTGCGGGTGATCAGCTTCACCGTGGGCCTTTTGCCGCACACGCACACGGGGAAGGACTTGGGACAGGTGCAGGGATCAGCCAGGCTGCGGAAGGTGTTCTTGACGATGCGGTCCTCCAGCGAGTGGAAGGTGATCACGCACAGCCGTCCGCCGGGGCTCAGCATGCCGGCGAGGGCCCTGAGCGCGGGCTCCAGCGGGTCCAGCTCATCGTTGACGGCGATGCGCAGGGCCTGGAAGGTGCGCCGGGCCGGGTGACTGCCGTCGCCCTGGCGGAACTTCTTCGGGATGGCGGCGTCGATGATATCCACCAGCTGGCCGGTGGTCCCGATGGGGTCGGCCTTGCGGCGGTCGCAGATCACCCGGGCGATCTGGCGGGCCCACTTTTCCTCGCCGTAGTCCCGGAGGATTCGGTTCAGCTCGTCCTCGCTCCAGGTGTTCACGATGTCCCGGGCGGTGAGGGGCTGGCTCTGGTCCATGCGCATGTCCAGCGCCGCGTCGTCGTGGTAGGAAAAGCCCCGCTCGCGCACGTCCAGCTGGTGGCTGGACACGCCCAGGTCGATCAGTATGCCGTCCGGACTTCGGTCTATTTCGGCGGCCTGAAGCAGCGAAGGCGCATCGTGGAAGTTGCCCCGCAGGCACATAAAGCGGGCAGGGGTGTCGATGGCCGCCAGCCGCGCGGAGGCGGCCCCGATAGCGTCCGCGTCCCGGTCGATGCCCACCAGCAGCCCGCCTTCGCCCAGCCGCTTCAGGATCTCGGAGGAATGCCCGGCCCCGCCCAGGGTACAGTCGAGATAGAATCCGGTCGGTTTGATGTCCAGCCCATCCAGGCATTCGCGCAGCAGGACGGGGATGTGGTTAAATGACATGCGGCACCTCGCGTCTATAACGAAAGATTCTTCGCTGCGCCCAGAATGACAACGAAGCGCGTCCCTGTTGAACGGCGCGAGACCCAGCTTCTTGCGCACCTTCAGCATCGTGCGGTGGGCGATGGCGGAGGCGCGCTCGCGGCCGGAATCCATCACCTGCTGCAGGTAGGCCTTGTCGGCGCTGATGCGGTCGTACTCGGCCTGGATCGGCTCCAGGACGGCGATCACGCTGTCGGCCACGGCGTCCTTGAACCTGCCGTAGCCCTGGCCGTCGAATTCGGCGCTGATGTCGTCCATGCTCCGGCCCGTCAGCGCGGACATGATGCTCATCAGGTTGGCCACGCCGGGCTTGTTCTCCGGGTCGAACACCACGGAATTGTCGCAGTCCGTCACGGCGCGGCGGATCTTCCTGCGGATCACGTCGGGCTTGTCCAGTATGGCGATGTAGGTCTCCTCCGGGTCGGACTTGCTCATCTTGCGGGTGGGCTCCTGCAGGCTCATCACCCGCGCGCCGACCTTGGGGAAGTAGCCCTCCGGGATGGTGAACACGTCGCCGTACACGCCGTTGAAGCGCTCGGCGATGTCGCGGCAGATCTCCAGGTGCTGCTTCTGGTCCGCGCCGATGGGCACCAGGTCCGTCTGGTACAGCAGTATGTCCGCCGCCATCAGCACCGGGTAGGTGAACAGGCCGCAGTTGATGTTGTCGGCGTGCTTGGCGGATTTGTCCTTGAACTGGGTCATGCGGCTCATCTCGCCCATGTAGGTAAAGCAGTTCAGGATCCAGGCCAGCTCCGGGTGGGCGGCCACCTGGCTCTGGAAGTAGATGATGTTCTTTTCCGGGTCCAGGCCGCTGGCCAGGAAGATGGCCATCGTGCGCAGGCAGGCCTTGCGCAGCTCCGCCGGGTTCTGGCGCACGGTCAGCGCGTGCAGGTCCACGATGGAATACAGGCAGTCGTATTCGTCCTGCAGCAGGCTGAAGTTGCGCAGCGCGCCGATGTAGTTGCCCAGCGTCAGGTTGCCGGTGGGCTGTATGCCGGAGAAGATCCTCTTTTTCTGAATCTGCTGTTCCATTTGAAAAACCTCCAACAGTGTTTGTCTGTCGATTATTATAGCACGGTCCGATTTCTCCCGTCAACAAAGGAATGGGGGATTCAGCGGTCCCCCTCCTGGGCGCGTATGCGCTCGGCCAGGTCGTTCAGGTACACCCAGCGCTCCGTCTTTTCCTCCAGCCGGGCCTCCAGGGCCTCCCTTTCCTCGGTGAGGGCCTGGAGCTGGACGTAGTCGCTGGCGTTTTCGGCGATCTGCGCGTCGGCCCGGGCGATATCCGCCTCCAGCGCGGCGATGTCGTCGTCGATGGTGTCGAACTCCCGCTGCTCCTTGAAGGAAAAGCGCAGCTTCGGGGGCCGGTCCGAGGTCTTTTGCGAGGCCCCCTGCTTTTTGGGGGCGGCGGGCTTTTCAGCGGTCACCCGCTGGCGCAGGTAATCGCCGTGGTTGCCCACATAGCGGTTCACGACGCCGTTCGGCCCGACCTCGAAGATGCTCTGGGCCACCTTGTCCAGGAAGTACCGGTCGTGGGATACGGCGATCACCGCGCCGGGGAAGTCCTCCAGGTATTCCTCCAGTATGGTCAGGGTCTCGATGTCCAGGTCGTTGGTGGGCTCGTCCAGCAGCAGTATGTTCGGCGCGGACATCAGTATGCCCAGCAGGTACAGCCTGCGGCGCTCGCCGCCGGACAGCCGCCCGATCTCGGAATACTGCAGCTGTGTGGGAAACAGGAACCGCTCCAGCATCTGGGTGGCGGAAAGCCGGCCCTCGCCTGTGCGCACCTCCGAGGCGATCTCGTGGACGTAGTCCCAGGGCCGCTGCTTCGGGTCCAGCTCCCGTCCCTCTTGGCTGAAATACCCCACGCGCACGGTGCCGCCGCGCTCCACGCTGCCGGAATCCGGGGCCAGCGTGCCGGCGATCAGGTTCAGCAGGGTGCTCTTGCCCGCGCCGTTGGGGCCGATCACGCCGATGCGGTCGTCCCGAAGCACGGTGTAGGAGAAGTCGTCGATCACCCTTCGGCCGCCATAGGCCTTGCAGACGTGGGAGAGCTCGATCGTCTTGCGCCCCAGCCTCGACGCAGCGGTGGCCATGGAGACGGCGCTCTCCTGCTCCGGCCCCTGCATGTCCTTCAGCGCCTCGTAGCGGGCGATGCGCTCGGTGCTCTTGGTGCTCCGGGCGCGGCAGCCCCGCATGATCCATTCCCGCTCCTTTTTCAGCAGCTGCTGGCGCTTGCGCTCGCTGGCCGCCGCCATGTCCAGGCGCTCGGCCTTCAGCGCCAGGTAGCCGGAATACTTGGCGTCGTACAGGAACATCGAGCCGTGGTCGAGCTCCGCGATGCGGTTGGTGACCCGGTCCAGGAAGTAGCGATCGTGGGTGACCATCACCAGCGCGCCGGTGAAGCGGGACAGCCGCTGCTCCAGCCACTGCACGGTCTCGCCGTCCAGGTGGTTCGTGGGTTCGTCCAGGATCAGTATATCCGCCGGGCGCACCAGCACGCCCGCCAGGGCCACGCGCTTGCGCTGGCCGCCGGACAGCTCGCCGATTCTCTTTTCGTGCTCCGTGATGCCCAGCCGGTTCAGTATCGTGACGGCCTCATATTCCTTCAGCGCCCGGAAGGCCGGGGGAAAATCGGCAAAAACCTGCTCCAGCACGGTGTTTTGATCGTCCATCACCGGTGCCTGGGGCAGGTAGGCCAGCTGCATGTTGGGGTCTGTGGACACGCGGCCCGAATCCGGGGCTTCGACGCCGGCCAGCACCTTCAGAAGGGTGCTCTTGCCCGCGCCGTTCACGCCGATCAGGCCCACGCGGTCCCCGGCGTTCAGATACAGGGTGACATCGTCCAGCAGCTTCCTGTCGCCGTAGTCCTTTTCAAGATGCTCCGCGGATAACAGCATGCAAACCCTCCGTCAGTCCAGCGCCTTCACATAGCAGCGGCGGCGCTTGTGCTGCTCGGTCTTGAAGAAGTTCCACTGGCTCTGCACCTTGTGGTTGGTCTCCAGCTGCGGGCCGGTCTCGGCCTTTGTGATGCCCATCCTGTGGCAGCCCTTCAGCACGTGGTTCATCAGTATGGCGTTGACGGCCTTGTTCTGGTACTCCGGCACCACGGCCACCAGGAACAGGTCCAGCGTGTCGTTTACCTTCAGGGCCCTCAATACGCCCATAAAGCCAAAGGGGAACAGGCGGCCGTGGCTCTTCTTCAGGGCGTTGGCCATGCTGGGCGCGGACACGCCGAAGCCCACCAGCTGGTCGTGCTCGTCCAGCACGAAGCAGGCCAGCTCCGGGTTGATCAGCGGCACGAACTTATTGGCATAGCGCTTGATCTGCCGCTCGTCCAGCGGCACGGTGCCGTACAGGCCGGAATAGGCGGTGTTTACCAACTGAAACACCTTTTCGATCAGCGGCTTGTAGTCCCTGCGGGACTTGACCTCGGCGATGTGCAGGTTGGAGAAGCGCATCACCCGCTCGGCCAGCTTGTCCATGCGGGTCACGGTGTGCTCGTCATAGGGCACGTCGATCAGCATCTCCACCCAGTCCACGTCCTTGCCGTAGCCCAGGCGCTGCAAATGCGCGTTGTAATAGGGGTGGTTGTAGTAGGTGATGAACATGCTGCGGCGGTCGAAGCCCTCCACCAGCATGCCCTCGCGGTCCAGGTCGGTAAAGCCCAGCGGGCCGTGCACCTCGTTGCAGCCCTTCTGGCGGGCGAAGTCCTCCACGGTTTTGAACAGGGCGGAGGAGACCTCGAAATCATCGATGAAGTCCACCTGGGTAAAGCGCATGCGCTTCAGGCCCCACTTTTCGTTGGCCCTGCGGCTCAGGATCGCGCCGATGCGGCCCACGATCTTCCCGTCGCGCCAGGCCAGCCAGCACTTCGCCTCACAGTAGGAAAAGGCCGGGTTCTTTTTCGGGTTCCAGTCGTCCAGGTCGTCGCCGTACATGGCGGGGATGAACTGGGGCACGTCTTTATACAGCACGTTCGGATAGTTCACGAACTTCCGAAGCTCGGATCGCGTGGTAACCTCTCTGACTTCGACCATGTGTATCCCCTCACAGTTGCATTCTACCCATCTTATAACAGTATAGCATACCGCTGTTAAATGTGCAAACACGCCGGCACAATAAATAACCGCCGCCCCGAAAGGCGGCGGGAATGGGAATGGGGGTCAATCGCGGCGACTGTTCAGGATCCTGAGGATGCGCAGGAACAGGTTGATGATGTCCAGGTACAGCGAGGCCGACAGGTCGATGGCGTTGTCCACCGTGCGGGCGCAGGTGTTCGCCCTGGCCCAGTCATAGCCGATGTACAGCGAGAAGATGCCCGCGCCCAGCCACTCGTACAGCATATAGCCGCGGCCCCTGAACAGCAGCATGCTGACCAGGCCGCCCACGATGGTGAACAGCAGCGAGAAGAACAGCACCCGGCCCAGCCTCAGGAAGAAGCCGGGGAACAGCGTGCCCGCGATCATGAACGACAGCGTGACGACGGCGGTGATCAGCACGGCGCTCTTTACCGTATCCACCGGTATGCCCTGTACCGACATGCATACCAGTATGCCGATGGGGGCCGCGATCATCGTATAGCCCACAAAGCTGAGCGCCGGGCCGCCCTTTACTACCAGGGCGTTGCCCGCCAGCACCAGCACGAAATAGCTGATCAGGAACACGACCGGGTTCATGCCGTATACCATCGCCATCACCTGGCGGCCAAAGGCGGCCACGGTGACATAGTTCAGAAAGAAGCCCCAAAGCAGCATCGCGCCGATGATCAGGTTAAAGGCGCGCTCGGAAATCTCGACTTCCCCCTCGCCGAGGGTCTGCCGTTTTTCCAGTAAGGCCTGCGAATTGCCCAGAGCCATATCTATTCCCTCCGTTTCATGGAAATCAAAAGCGCGGAACAGCCGGCTTTCGACGCTATTCTAACGCGATTTTTTCCGATTGTCAACACAAATCTGCACGCCGCGCGGCGTCGCGGCATACTGTTAAATATAACGCCATTTACCAAATGTGGCGGCAAGCATCATACTTTTATGCTATAATGGCGGAAGTCACGATAAATTGGAGGCGAATCGCCAATGAAGATAGTGGTTTTGTGCGGCGGATTGAGCATGGAGCGCAATGTTTCCATCACCAGCAGCACGCTGATCTGCAAGGCGCTGCGGCAGCTGGGCCATCGCGCCGTGCTGGTGGATATGTTCTTCGGCCTGGAGGATTACGACCAGGGCCCGGAGCAGCTGTTTGAGAACCTGCCCCCGCTGACCGAGGCCAGGGTTTCCGAGGAAGCCCCGGACCTGGCGGCCGTGCGCGCCAGCAGGAAGTGGCAGAGCCCCAGCAAGGTGGGCAAGGGCGTCTTCGAGATCTGCGCGCTTGCCGACGTGGTGTTCCTGGGCCTGCACGGGGCCTGCGGCGAGGACGGCCGCATACAGGCCGCGCTGGATCTGATGGGCATTCCCTATACCGGCAGCGGCTACCTGGGCAGCGCCATCGCCATGGACAAGGACCTGACCAAGCGCCTTGCCCAGGCTGTCGGCGTGCGCACGCCCCAGTGGCGGATCGCCCGCTTTGACCGCGAGACCTTCGCCCAGATCGTGGATTCCGCGCCGCTGCCCTGCGTGGTCAAGCCGGTGGACAGCGGCTCCAGCATCGGCGTGGCCATCGCCCGCACCCGCGCGGAGCTGATCGACGCGCTGGAGCAGAACCGGCCGCTGGGCCGCGTGGTGATCGAGCAGTATGTGGCGGGCCGGGAGATCCAGGTGGGCGTGCTGAAGGACAGGAACCTGCCCTCCATCGAGATCATCCCCAAGCAGGGCTTCTACGATTACCACAACAAGTACCAGGCCGGCGCGGCGGTGGAGATCTGTCCCGCGCCGGTGGACGGGGCCGTCGAGGCCCAGCTGGGGGCCACCGCGCTGAAGGTGCACCGGCTGTTGGGCCTGCGCACCTATTCCCGAACCGATTTCATCGTCACCCAGGATGGCGGGATCTGGTTCCTGGAGATCAATACGCTGCCGGGCATGACGCCCACCAGCCTGATGCCCCAGGAGGCTGCCGCCGTGGGCATCGACTACGGCGCCCTGTGCCAGACGATCGTCGACGACGCCATTGGAGGTGCTGATCAGGCATGAAGCCCTTTGCATTGCGGGATGTTTTAAGCGCCGTGGGCGGCCGGTTTCTGGGGGATACGGAGGATCTTGACCGGCAGATTGAACGGGTCACGAGCGACAGCCGCGAGGCCGGCCCTGGCACGCTGTTCATTGCCCTGAAGGGCAGCCGCGTGGACGGACACGACTTCATGGCCGATTGCGTCGGCAAGGGCGCCGTGGCCTGCCTGACCGAAAGGGAGCCCCGGATCGACGAGCAGCCGGCCATACTGGTGGATTCCACGCTGTGGGCCACCGGGGCGCTGGCGGCCTGGCACCGGTCCCGCTTCGATATCCCGGTGATCGGCATCACCGGCAGCGTGGGCAAGACCACCACCAAGGAGATGGTGGCCGCGGTGCTCTCCCAGCGCTTCAATACCCACAAGACCCGGGGCAACCAGAACAACGAGCTGGGCGTGCCCTGGACGCTGATGGGCCTTGAGGACGCACATCAGGCCGCGGTGGTGGAGATGGGCATCTCCGACTTCGGCGAGATGCGGCGGCTCACCCGCATGGTGCGGCCCACCGTGGCGGTGTTCAGCGTGATCGGCGACGCCCATCTGGAATTTCTGGGCAGCCGCGAGGGCGTGCTGAGGGCGAAGTCCGAGATCTTCGAGGGCATGGACGCAAGCGGCCTGGCGGTGCTCAACGGCGACGATCCGCTGCTTCGGGAATGCCGCCCGAAGCTGCGCAGGGTCACCTACGGCATGAGCGAGGGCTGCGACGTGCGGGGCGAGAACGTGCGGAACCTGGGCGAGGCGGGCGTCGAGCTGACGGTCCGCCACGCGGGCGGCGCGTTCCCGATCCGCATCCCCGCCTTTGGCAGCCACCTGGCCTGCGCGGCGCTGGCCGCCGCCGCCGTCGGCTTGGAATTCGGGCTGACCGGCGAGGAGATCGCCCGGGGCGTCGCGGGCTTCCAGACGGTGGGCGAGCGGGCCAGGATCATCCACATGAAGGACTATACCCTGGTCAGCGACTGCTACAACGCCAATCCCAACTCCTGCAGGGCCGCGCTGGATTCCCTGGCCGCGCTCAACGCCGCAAGACGGGTGTGCATACTCGGCGATATGCTGGAGCTCGGACCCACCGGCGCTCGGCTGCACCGGGGCGTCGGCGAATACGCCGCCCAGAAGGGCATCGACCTGGTGATCGGCTGCGGCCCGCTGTCGAAGAACACCGTGGAGGGCGCGCGGGAGGGCGGCTGCGAGACGCTGTACTTCCCGGACAAGCCCGCGCTGCTGGAGCGGCTGGATGGGCTGATCCAGCCCGGCGATTGCGTGCTGGTGAAGGCCAGCCTGGGCATGGGCTTCAAGGAACTCATACAGCATTTGACCAAGGATTGAACCAAGCCCGCGGCGCATCACCGCGGGCCTTTTGCATCAGCACTCCGTGCCCTGGACCCGACCGACGTCGGTATTGTCTGCCCTCCGGTCCCGCAGCGCGGGCACCGGGTTCGGCGCGGTCTCGAAGCGATAGTCTGCGCCGTCCCTGTGGATCAGCCTTTCGATGATCGCGTGGCTCTCCACATCGTTCACATCGGCGTTCACGATGCCCTGGTACCTGAAGAAGTCCGCGTTGGGCGAAAGGTCGTTCACGTTGGTCCAGTCCTCCCGCAGGGCGGTGTTGCACACGGTGCCGCCCAGCACGCCCCGCACGTATTCGATGTTGCTGGTCAGCGGCAGCGGGTCCGGGAACGTGCCCTCCGGGATCACCTGGGCGGCCTCCCTGCCCTCGTAGGTCTCCAACAGCTCCGCCGCGGCGTGCAGGTGGCTGACCTCCTGCTCGAACAGCATCTCCCAGATGCCCCTGATCCGCGGGTCGGTCTCCGTCTCCATGGCCGACCAGTACAGGTAGCACTCGGTGTACTGGTGATTCAGGCACCCCTCCAGCCAGGTCTGGTCGGTATCCATCAGGCTGCCGTACTGGGTGACGTGCTGCTCCTCCACCATGCCGATCTCCCGGTACAGCTTCCGGCCCCAGGCGGTGGGATAGAAGCTTGCCACATTCATATAATAATTCATGGTCTGCTGCTCGGCGGCGGTGATGATGGCCGTGCACAGGCGGGTCATGGGCGAAGCGATACGGTTCTGGATGTGGAACTTCACCGAGTCGAAGGGGTGGCGGTGATGGGCGATGGTGGGCCTGCCGGGCATGATCTCGGCATAGCCGCCCACCAGCTTTTCCGCGTGCACGCGGTCGTCGAAGTCCATCAGGTCCGCGTAGCGGTACAGGTGGTCGAAGTCCTCCAGCAGCGCGAAGTCCAGCGCCTGCTTCACGTAGGGGTTGTCCTCCCGCTGGGCCAGCATGGCCGTCAGGTCCACCGCCAGCTGCTCGTAGCCGATGGTGTGGGCCAGTATCGTCTCCTCCGGCGGCTTCAGCGCCGCCACCAGCTTTTGCTGCTGCTGCTCAAGTCGGCGCAGCAGGGCGATCTGCCGGCGCAGCTCGTTGTCGCCGCTGTGGCGGCTGAACTGGTGGGAGTACCACACGGCCTCGAATTCCGTGCCGTTCATCAGGATCACCCGGCAGCGGGTATAGGGATCCACGGCGTCGGCGTCGTAGGGGATGGGCGTCAGCCGGTTCCAGCTCATGATCAGGCTCTCCAGGGGCTTCGCTTTCAGTTCAAATGGATTCATGGGTGCGCTCCTTCCGCGTTTTGGGAATAGTATATGCGGGAAAACGCAGGTTTATTGATAATTTGACTATCCTTGACATTCAGTTGACACAGGGTTTATAATAGGACTGTATAATGGCCACACAATGAAAAAGGAAGGTGCAACAATGAACGAAGTGAAAAAGCCGAGACAGCCGCTGGTGTTTTACTATGTGCTGGCGGTCGTGGCGATCATATTGTTCAACTACTTTATCGCGCCGATGCTGTTCAGCCCCCGGGTCACCGAGGTGGATTACAGTGAATTCATGCGCATGACCGAGGACAAGCAGGTGCAGGAGGTCATGGTGGAGGACAACCAGATCATCTTCACCGACGCCTCCGGCAGCTTTTACAAGACCGGCCTGATGGACGACCCGGAGCTGACCCAGCGGCTGTATGCCTCCGGGGCGAAGTTCTCCAGCCAGATCGTGGAGCAGATGTCGCCGATACTCTCGCTGCTGATCTCGTGGGTGCTGCCCCTGGTGATCATGATCGGCCTGGGCCAGCTGTTCAGCAAAAAGCTGCTGGAAAAGGCCGGCGGCGGCGCGGGCAGCATGATGTTCGGCATGGGCAAGAGCAATGCCAAGGTGTATGTGAAGAGCACCAGCGGCATCAAGTTTGACGACGTGGCCGGCGAGGACGAGGCCAAGGAGATCCTCTCCGAGATCGTCGATTTCCTGCACAACCCCAAGAAGTACGAGGAAATCGGCGCGAAGATGCCCAAGGGCGCGCTGCTGGTGGGCCCTCCCGGCACGGGCAAGACGCTGCTGGCCAAGGCCGTTGCCGGCGAGGCCAACGTGCCCTTCTTCTCCATCTCCGGCTCGGAATTCGTGGAGATGTTCGTGGGTATGGGCGCGGCCAAGGTGCGCGATCTGTTCAAGCAGGCCAACGAAAAGGCCCCCTGCATCGTGTTCATCGACGAGGTGGACGCCATCGGCGGCAAGCGCGACGGCCGCATCGGCGGCAACGACGAGCGGGAGCAGACTCTGAACCAGCTGCTTACGGAGATGGACGGCTTCGATGGCAGCAAGGGCGTGGTGATCCTGGCGGCCACGAACCGCCCGGAGAGCCTGGACCCGGCGCTGCTGCGCCCCGGCCGCTTCGACCGGCGCGTGCCGGTGGAGCTGCCCGACCTGCAGGGCCGCGAGGCGATACTGAAGGTGCACGCCAAGAACGTGCAGACCCAGAAGAATATCGATTATTCCGCCGTGGCGCGGGCGGCCTCCGGCGCTTCCGGCGCGGAGCTGGCCAACATCGTGAACGAGGCGGCGCTGCGGGCCGTGCGCGACGGGCGCAGGCTGGTCACCCAGGCGGACCTGGAGGAGAGCGTGGAGGTCATCATCGCCGGCTACCAGAAGAAGAACCGGGTGATGAGCGACAAGGAGAAGATGGTGGTGGCCTACCACGAGATCGGCCACGCGCTGGTGGCGGCGAAGCAGTCCCAGTCCGCGCCGGTGCACAAGATCACCATCATACCGCGTACCTCCGGCGCGCTGGGCTACACGATGCAGGTGGAGGAGAACGAGCACTTCCTGCTGACCAAGGAGGAGCTTGAAAACAAGATCGCCACCTTCACCGGCGGCCGCGCCGCCGAGGCGCTGATCTTCGGACAGATCACCACTGGGGCGTCCAACGACATCGAGCAGGCTACCCGCCTGGCCCGGGCCATGATCACCCGCTATGGCATGTCCGAGGAGTTCGGCATGGTGGCCATGGAGCAGCTGACCAACCAGTACCTGGGCGGCGACACCACGTTGGTCTGCTCCGCCGAGACGGCCAACCGCATCGACGAGGTGGTGCGCAACCTGATCGCCGCACAGTACGACAAGGCCTACAAGATCCTGCAGGACAACGTCCCGCAGCTGCACGCGCTGGCCAAGTACCTGTACGAGCACGAGACCATCACCGGCGAGGAGTTCATGGACATACTGCACAAGACCACCCCGCAGATCGCCGCGGCGACGGCGGCTGAGTAAGCGCGGTCCTGTCATTCTGAGAGGAGGCGAAGAATCTTCGCCTCCAGCCGTCGAATCGCAAATCCAGCCAAGGGAAGCCAAGCGCTTCCCTTGGCTTTTTTGTGGAATCGTGGTATGATAGTGTGCGGGGTGAGAATCACGTGAAATGCATCGTAAACGGAACGCTGCTGCTTCCGAACGGAGAGGTCAAGGGCAGGGCGCTGGCCTTTGAGGGCGGCCGGATCGCCGGCATACTGGACGCGCCGGTCCCTGGCGCTCAGATCATCGACGCGAAGGGCGGCTATGTCTCTCCCGGCCTCGTCGATGTGCACATCCACGGCTTCATGGGCATGGACGCCTCCAACGGCGATTTGGGCGAGCTGAGGGCCATGTCCCGCAAACTGGCGCGCTGGGGAACCACGAGCTGGCTGCCCACCACCATGACGCTGAGATGGCCGATGCTGGAGAAGTGCTTTGACGCGATACGCCGGGCCATGTCGGACAGCCTGTCCGAAGAATGGCGCGGCGCGCAGGTGCTGGGCTGCCATGCCGAGGGGCCGTTTATCAACCCCGCGAAGAAGGGCGCGCAGGACGGCGACGCCATCCAGAGGCCGGACTTTGACAGGCTGAAGCCCTGGACGGACGTGGTGCGGCTGATGACCGTGGCCCCGGAGGTGGACGACGCGCTGCCGTTTATCCGAAGGGCTGCGGAGACCGGGGTCACGCTGTCCATGGGTCACACCGCCGCCACCGCCAACCAGGCGCTGGCGGGCTTCGACGCGGGCATCACCCACGCCACCCACACCTTCAATGCCATGCCGCCGCTGAACCACCGGGAGCCGGGCGCCGTCGGCGCGGCGCTCTCCGACGATCGGGTGTACTGCGAGCTGATCGCCGATACCTTTCACGTCAGCCCCCTGCTGTACGGCCTGATGGCGCGGCAGAAGGGGGACAGGCTGGTGCTGATCACCGATTCCATACAGGTGGCCCACCTGCCGGACGGTCCCCACGACCAGTCGGGGCAGACAGTGATCGTGGACGGCATCCGCTGCCGCTTCCCAGACGGCACCATCGCCGGCAGCAGCCTGACGATGGACCGGGCCGTGCGCAACTTCCGGCGGCACACCGGCCTGCCGCTGTGGCAGGTGGTGAACATGGCGTCGCTGTACCCGGCGCGCTCCGTCGGCGCGGAGACGTTCAAGGGCTCCCTGGAGCCGGGGAAGGACGCGGATATACTGATCACGGACGGGGATTTAAACGTCCTGCGCACCTGGGTGCGTGGCGAATGCGTGTTCGGCGCGGGGGACGAGGCATGAGGATCGCGGGCGTCGTCGCGGAGTACAATCCCTTTCACAACGGCCACGCGCTGCACCTCCGCGAGACCCGGCGGCGCACCGGCTGCGATTATGTGGTGGCCTGCATGGCCGGGCACTTCACTCAGCGGGGCGAGCCGGCGATACTTTCCAAGTGGGACCGGGCGCGGATGGCGCTGGCCTGCGGCGCGGACGCGGTGTTCGAGCTGCCCGCGCTGTTTGCCGTGCGCACGGCGGACGCCTTCGCCCGGGGCGGCGTGGCGATACTGGACGGCATCGGCGCGGACGTGCTGTCCTTCGGCAGCGAGATCGACGACGCCGATTTGCTGAAAAAGCTGGCCGATATCCGCGAAAACGAACCGAAGTCGGTCTCTTTTTCCGTGAAAGACAGGCTCGACGAGGGGAAATCCCATGCCCGGGCTTGGGGCGAGGCGGTGGGCGAGGCGCTGGGCGTCGACCCGGAGGCGCTGAACAGTCCCAACGCCGTGCTGGCGGTGGAATACCTGCGGGCCATCGCCGGACTGGGCTCGCGCATGGAGGCGGCAGCCGTGCCCCGGGTCGGCGGCTATCACGATACCGGAATGGGGGAAATCGCCTCCGCGACGGCGATCCGCGCGGCCTTCACGCGTGGCGAAACGGAAGCCGCCCTCGCCGCGATCCCGGCGGCGGCCCGCCCCTGGGCCGCGCCGGACGCGCTGCACCCGATGGACGACATGCTGCTGTACCGCCTCCGGGGCATGGACGCGGACGCCCTCGCGGCGCTGCCGGACATGGGCGAGGGCCTGGAGCACCGGCTGCGGCGCTGCTGCATGGAGGCCGCAAGCCGCGAGGCGCTGCTGGACGCGCTGAAGTGCAAGCGCTATACACGGGCGCGGCTGAGCCGTGCGCTGGCGCACGCGCTGATCGGCATGGACGCCGCCCTGGCCCGCGCGGTGCCGCTGCCCACCTACGCCCGGCTGATCGGGGCGCGTGCGGACGCGGGCGAGCTGCTTTCGGAGCTGGACCGGCGGGCGAAGCTGCCCATCGTATCCCGGGCCGCCTCGCTGTCCGGCGATCCCTGCTTCGAGCTGGAGTGCCGGGCGACGGACGCGTGGGCGCTTTTACATGAAGAACCCGCCCTGCGCGCCGCGGGGCGGGAGTACCGGGAAAGGTTCGTGAATGTATAAGATCCTTCGCTGCGCTCGGCATGACAGGCAAAAGCAGCAGTGTCATCCTGAGCGCAGCGAAGGATCTTTCTATTATCCCTTTGCCGGCTTCGCGGCGCGCGCCAGCGCGTCGATCTCATCCAGCGTTACGGCCCTTTCGCAGGCCCCGGCGGGCAGCATGTCCGCCAGGAATTCCACATTGCCGTCGCCGCCGGTGATGGGGGATACCGTCATCGCCCGCACGCGCCAGCCCAGGGCCTCCGGGAAGGCGGCGATCTCGGTCAGCACCCGCCGGTGTGCCTGGAGGCTCGACACGATGCCGCCCTTGCCTACGCTGGCCCGGCCTGCCTCGAACTGGGGCTTCACCAGCGAAATCACCCGCCCCGTCGGGCCCAGCAGACTGAACAGCGCCGGCAGGATCAGCCGAATCGATATGAAGGATACGTCCATCACCGCGACGGACGGCGGCTCCGGGAACATGTCACGGTTCAGCGTCCGGGCGTTGACCTTCTCCATGCACACCACACGGCTGTCGCCCCGCAGCCGCGGGTCCAGCTGGTTCGTGCCCACGTCCACGGCGTATACCCTCGCCGCGCCCTCCCGCAGCAGCACGTCCGTGAAGCCGCCGGTGGAAGCGCCCACATCCAGGCATACCGCCCCCGAGACCTTCACCCCGAAGGCGTCGAGGGCCTTTTTCAGCTTGAGGCCGCCCCGGCTGACGTAGGGGCAGGTCTCGCCGGTCACGGCCAGCGCGTCCTCCGGGCCGATCTTCTGCGCGGGCTTGGCGATCACCGCGCCGTTCACGGTGGCCAGCCCCGCCTCGATCAGGGTCCGGGCCTTCTCACGGCTGGGCGCGAGGCCCCGGGCCGCCAGCGCCGCGTCGGCACGGGTATAATCGCCGGCTGTCATGCGAGGACCTCCGCCAGGAAGTCCAGTATGATCCGGCGCACCGGCGGCTGGTAGAAGGCCTCGTCGCCGTGGCCAGCGTCCCGCAGCACATAGAAATCCGAACGGACGCCCCTGGCCTGGAGGGCCGCGTACAGCCCCTCGCTCTCCTCGATGGGCACCAGGTCGTCCCGGTCCCCGTGAAGGATCAGCGTTGGCGCGGCGTGCTCATCCACGAGATACTTGCAGCTGACGCGGCGCAGGCGCTCTTCCGAGCGGTCGTCGCCCAGGAAGTCGTCCAGCACCTGGCGGTTGCAGCAGGGGTCCTGGCCGAGCATGGCGTAGTCCACCTTGCCGTAGATGTCGATCACCGCCTGCACCGTCGAGGGCTGGTCCAGGTGCTCGCCCACGTCGTGCTCCGGGCAACTCAGGCCGGCCATGCAGGCCAGGTAGCCGCCCGCGGATTCGCCCATGGCGGCGAAGCGGGCAGGATCGAGGCCGTATTCGGCGCTGTGGGCGCGCAGGTACCGCACCGCGGCCCGCACGTCCTGCACCGGGGCGGGGAAGGGATCGATGGGCGACACGCGATAGTCCACGCTGGCCACGGCGTAGCCCGCCCGGGCGAAGTCGATCATCGCGGGCAGCCACACGTTCCGGTCCACGTTGGCGAAGGCCCCGCCGCAGATCCAGATGAGCAGCGGCAGTTCCCGCCGCCTTTCAGGGGCCTTGGGCAGGATCAGGTCCAGGCAAAGCGGCCGCACCGCCGCGCCGTACCAGTGGGGAACCACCTTGTAGGGAATGCCGGTCATGTGGGTCAGCAGCACCTCTCCGCGGCTGGCCTGAATCACCTGTTTCATGGGTTTGACCTCCCTTTCCATCGCCTTCCAGTTCTGGGTATTTGTGCATATTCCACAGTTATTCGTTGACAGAATTGGCTGCTACATATAAAATATCTGTGAAATATATTTCAAATATATTTCAGAAAGGATGATACCGATGATGAAGACAAACAAGATACTGACGCTCGCGCTGTGCCTGACGCTGCTGGGCCATGGCGGGATGGCCAAGACCCTGTGCTCGCCGAAGGCGAAGGACCGGGGGATCGTGCTGCGACAGGAAAGCGGCTGCAATATCGGCGCGAAGGATCCCGCTGCGACCGCGGCGCCGGTGACGCCCAGCGGTTCACTGGCAGAACAGGTCGTCGCCCAGGTGAACGCCGAACGGGCCAAGGCCGGGCTGAACAGCCTGCGGGTGGATGCCGGGCTGACCCGCGCCGCCTGCGTGCGGGCCGGCGAGATCGCGGTGAAGTTCAGCCACACCCGGCCGGACGGCAGCGCATGGTCCACGGTCTCGAAGAGCGCCTACGGCGAAAACACGAAAACATCGCCATGGGCCAGCGCACGGCGGACAAGGTGATGGCGGCCTGGATGTCCTCGGAGGGCCACCGGCAGAACATACTGCGCGCCAGCTTCGGCAGCATCGGCGTGTGCGCCGCCACCGTGAACGGCGTCACCTACTGGGTGCAGCTGTTCGGAAAGTGACCCTGCTTTCAAACCCCGCGGCCTCGGCCGCGGGGCACTTTTATACAGCCGAACACGCACTTGATGAAGTCCGCCATCTGCACGCACAGGTAGATCGTCACCACGCCCAGGCCCGTCAGGTGCACCAGGCACCAGGCCAGGGGCACGGCGATCACCCAGGTGTAGCCGCAGTCGAACAGGAAGGTGATGCCCGTCTTGCCGCCGGAGCGCAGTATGAAGTAGGCGCTGTTGCAGAAGGACATCAGCGGCATGCTCAGCGCGTAGACGCGCAAAAACCGCGTAGCCAGTGAGCGCACCTCGTCCGATGTGCGATAGGCCGCCGGGATCAGCGGCGCGACCACCAGCATCACCAGCAGCGTGGCCGCAGTGATGGCCAGGGCGAAGGCGGTCAGCTTCCAGGCGCGGTCCATGGCGAGCTTCATGTCGTTCGCGCCCAGCGCCTGGCCCACCAGGATCGACGTGGCGCTGCCCATGGAGAAGATCGTCACCGCGAACAGGTTGGCGATGGTGTTGGATATGTTCATGGCGGCCACCACATCCAGCCCCCGCACCGAATAGCACTGGGCCAGCACCGTCATGCCCATGGACCACAGCGCCTCGTTCACCAGCAGCGGCATGCCCTTCAGCGTGATGTCCTTCACCAGCGCGCCGGGAATGCGCAGGCTGGAATAGACCCCCCTGGCGAAGGGGAAGCGACCCTCGTGCCGATGGGTGTACACCACCACGATGGCCATCTCCACAAAGCGGGAGATCACCGTGGCGATGGCCGCGCCCTCCACGCCCAGCCTGGGGAAGCCCAGGTGGCCGAATATCAGCAGGTAGTTGAACACCAGGTTCACGAACACCGCGGCGATGCCCGCGAACATGGGCAGGCGCGTCTCGCCCGTCTCGCGCAGGGTGCTGGCGTACACCTGGGTCATGCCGAAGGGCAGCAAGCCCAGCAGCATGATCCGCAGATAGGCCAGACCGTGGCTCAGCGTAAGCTGTATGCGCTGCGGGTCGGCCTCGTCGTGCAGGAAGCGGGTGATCAGGAAGCCGCCGCCGGGCACCAGCACCGCCACCGCCAGCAGGATCAGTATCACGCACACGAACAGCTTGTAGCGGAAGCAGTGGCGCACGCCCTCCTGGTTCTTCGCGCCGAAGAACTGGGCGGAGAATATGCCCGCGCCGGCCAGACCGCCGAACATGCACAGGTTGAACACGAACAGAAGCTGGTTGGCGATGGACACGCCCGACATCTGCTCGGTGCCCACCTGGCCCACCATCAGGTTGTCCAGGAGGTTTACGAAGTTGGTGATGGCGTTCTGTATGATGATCGGGATCACGATGGAAAGCACCATCGCGTAAGATCACGATGGAAAGCACCATCGCGTAAAACGCCCGGTCGCCGATCAGGGTTTCCCTGAGGGATTTTCGGAAATTCACACGCTGCATGGAAAAACTCCTTGAATCATGCTATAATGATCGCGACAGTAGGGGAGGCGATTGTATGGCAGATGATTTTCGCTCCGCGCGGTTCTGGGCGGCGGAGCTGATCGACCCGGCGCTCTGTCCCGGCGCGCGGGCGGTGGACGCCACGATGGGCAACGGCGGGGACACGCTGCGCCTTTGCGGGCTGGTGGGCGAGACGGGCAGGGTGTACGCCTTCGATATCCAGCCCGAGGCGGTAACGCGCACCCGTCGGCGGCTGGAGGAGGCGGGCGTCGCCGACAGGGCGACTCTGTTCTGCGCGGGCCACGAGCGCATGGCCGAGCTGGTGCCGGAGTCGGTGGACGCCGTGGTGTTCAACCTGGGCTGGCTGCCCGGGGCGCAGCACGGCGTGACCACAAGGGTGGAGACCACGCTGCGGGCCGTGGAGGCGGCGCTGACGGTCCTG
>CACYWI010000012.1 GCA_902778045.1 uncultured Eubacteriales bacterium | reverse complement strand
GCGCAGGCCGTCGGGGAGCGCCAGGTTGTGCTCGGCCTGGGCGCTGCGGCCTGAGGCCTTCAGCGTGACCGTCACGGTGAAGGTGGAGCCCACGCCCTTCTTGCTCTTTACGTCGATATCGCCGTTCATCATCTCCACGAAGTTCTTCGTGATGGACATGCCCAGGCCGCTGCCGCCGTAGCGGTTGGTGCTGGTTGCGTCCTCCTGGGAGAAGGCCTCGAACAGCTTGGGGATGAAGGCCTCGTCCATGCCCACGCCGGTATCCCGCATGATGAAGCGCAGCGTGCAGAGGCCCTCGAACCGGGCGGTCTCCTCCACGATCAGGTCTACCTGGCCGGGGGTGTCGGTGAACTTCACGGCGTTGCCCAGTATGTTGATCAGCACCTGCTTCAGCTTCATGTCGTCGCCGTAGTAGTAGTCGCTGACGCTGCCCACGATCTGGCATTCGTATCGCAGGCCCTTGTCCTGGCACTGGCCGTTGATGATGATGTTGATCTGGTCCAGGAATTCCCGGAACGAGAATTCTTCGTTCTTCAGCACCATGCGCCCGGATTCGATGCGGCTCATGTCCAGTATGTCGTTGATGAGCCCCAGTAGGTGCCTGGCGCTGGCTCCGATCTTTTCCAGGTGCTCCCGGGTGCGGGGGTTGAGGTCCGGATCCCTCAGGGCGATGTTGTCCAGGCCTATGATGGCGTTCATCGGTGTGCGGATCTCGTGACTCATGTTGGACAGGAAGCTGGTCTTGGCCCGGCTGCTCTCCTCGGCCAGTATCTTTTCCACCTCGATCTGGCGTTCGCGCTTCTGCATTTGGGCATAGATGTCCAGCAGGATCAGCAGCGCCACGACGATCAGCGCGATCTGTATGATGTTGCTTACGCCAAGGGAGCGTTCGACGACGCTCAGCAGGCCGCGCAGCTCATCCATGTTCGCGTTTGCGCCCCGCAGGGAATAGTGGATGTAGATGGGCCGCACCGATTTCTCCACCGAACCGGCCGCCGTCTGCCGCATCCAGACGCTGGAGGTGAATATGATCAGCCCCAGCAGCACCACCCACGCCACGATGGAGCGGCCCATGCGCCGTTGGCTGTCCCGGAGCAAGATCACGCGGAACACCACGAAGCCCAGTATGCCCCAGGCGGCAAGGATCAGGTAGGATTCAGTGGACAGCGTCTTCACGGAGATCAGGTTCGGGATCAGGAATCCCAGCGCGAACAGCATCGAGATCATCAGGCCCATGAGGCCGATCGCCGTCCTGCGCCTGTCGCCCTCCTGCCGCGCCGTCTTCCAGGCGCTGGCCGAGGTAAAGACATAGGCGATGGTCGCGCCCACCGTGGTCACATCCACGATCCAGCTGATGGCGGTTCTGCCGAAGAAGGGCAGCAGCGCCGAAACGGCCAGTATGCCCAGTATGGCGCGGCGGGGCACGCGATGCCCGTCCAACGCGCCTGCCCAGCCGCACAGCATGCCGTCCTCGGACAGCGCGCGCAGCAGGCGGCTCAGGGCGATGGTGTTGCCCACCAGGCCGGTGAGTATCGCGCCAAGGGCAGCGATGCCCATCAGCACCGAGCCCGCGCCGCCCATCGCGTTTTGCGCCGCGAAGAAGGCGGGCTGCGAGGCGACGCCGGAATAGCCGCCCATGCCCTTCACGTATTCGGTCCAGTCCGCGCAGCCCTCGGGCTGGGCGGAGGCTGCCATCGTGCTCAGGGCGATGTAGGCCAGCGCCGCGGTCACAAGCGCCACGGCCATCACGCCGAAGGCACGCTTCAACGGGAACTTCGCCTCCGCGGCGGAGTGGGATATGGATTCAAAGCCCACGAAGGCCCAGGGGGCCAGGGCGAAGATCGTGAACGCGCCACCGAAGGCGTCGTGCTCCGGCGCGAAGGCGGGGGAGAGGTCGGCTCCGACGCCCGGGCGCAGCGCGGCGACGAAGCATACCAGCACGCCACCCAGCAGTGCCAGCGCCGAAACGATCTGTACCCGCTGGGAAAGGCTGCGGCGCAGGCAGACCAGCGCCGCCACCGTCAACGAGGCCTCGGCCAGCAGTATCTCGCCCAGGTAGATGTGGAAGCCGGCGATTTCGTAGTGGAAGCCGAACTGGAACATGTCGCCCAGCAGCGTGCGCGCGATCAGCGGCAGCGCCGTGGCGTTGGCCCAGATGATGGCGATGTAGGTCAGGATCAGAAACCACGCGCTCAGAAAGCCGTGGTCGTAGCCAAAGCACCGCTTGGTGTAGGTGTAGGTGCCGCCGCCGTCCGGGAAGCGATTCATCAGGTAGTGGTAATTCGCGCCCAGGACCAGCATCACCAGCGCGCCCACGGCGATGCCAAGGGCCGTGCCCGCCGGGCCCGCGACGGGCAGGAAGGTGGTGCCGGGCATGACGAACGCGCCCCAGCCCACGCTGCACCCAAAGGCCAGCGCCCACGCGCCGAGTGTGGACAGGTAGGCGGAACCCTTCCGCCCCTCCAGATTACCGGATGAAAGATCCATGTGGCAACCAGACTCCTTTCGCCGACGCCGCGGCGATCATTCAGATCTGCTCGTAACGGCGGATGCCCTCCGTGGTTAGGCGATATTGACCGGCGATGCTGTCCAGCCGCGCCCGGACTTCGTCGTCGCTCAGCGCGCGCGGATGACCCGGGCGGTATTCCTCGGCGATCTCGGAGGCCATCTCCGAAAGCTTCGCCAGCCCCAGGTTGCCGCACACGCCCTTGGCCGCGTGGGCTGCCTCGAACAGCTGGGCGGGGTCCATGTCCCGGCCCGCGTCCAGCAGCCTGTCCACGACGCCGCTCTGCGCCAGCTTGCGGATGTGCTTGTCGATCAGCTTGTCCATGCGCAGCACCCGCAGCGCCTGCTCATAGTCGCCGCCGATGCCCTGATACAATTCCCGAAGCGTCATTTTGCCAGTCCCCCTCCGATTGTCAGTTCCCTTTCAAGCAGCTTTTCAAATTCCTCCGGCGGTAATGGCCTTGAGAAGTAATAGCCCTGTACCAGGTCGCAGCCGGCGTCCTTGAGCAGGTTCAGCTGGCCCTCGGTCTCCACGCCCTCGGCCACCACGCGCAGCCTCAGGTATTTGGCGATATCCAGGATCAGCTTCACCAGCCGGAAGTCCGTTTCGCTGGATTCGATGTTGCGCACGAACTTCATGTCCATCTTCAACACGTCGATGGGCATGTCGGACAGCATGTTCAGCGAGGAATAGCCGGAGCCGAAATCGTCCATCTCGATCTCAAAGCCCAGCCGGCGCAGCTGGCGCACGACCTCCAGCAGGTCGCTGGCCTTTTCGGTGTAGGCCGATTCGGTGACCTCCAGCTTCAGGTCCTTGAACTCCAGGCCGTTGTCCCGGATCAGCCGGTCCAGCCGGCTCACCAGCGTGGGATCGAACACGTCGGCCCGGGAAAGGTTCACCGACACCGGCAGCGTCACGCCGAAACGGGCCTTCCACAGGGCCACCTGGCGCGCCGCCTCGTGCCACACGAAGGCGTCGACGATGCTGATATGACCGTTGCCCTCGAACAGCGGCACGAATTCGCCGGGGGCGATCATGCCCAGCTCCGGGTGCCGCCAGCGGATCAGCGCCTCGGCGCTGGACAGCCGCGGCGGATCGCTGCGGATATCGTACTTGGGCTGGTAGAACACCGCCAGCTGCTTCTGCGTCACCGCGCTGCGCAGGTCGTTCAGCAGGCGCTGGTTCAGCAGCTCCCGCCGGCGCATGTCCTCGTCGTAGATCATCACCGGGTTCTGGTAGTCGCCCCGAGCCATGTTGCAGGCCGCCCGCGCGCCGTCGAACTGCAGCACCGGCTCCACGCCCTGCTGCCAGGGTTTCACGCCCATGCGCAGGTGGATCGAAACGTTGGAGGAGATGCCGTTCACCTTTGCCTGGAAGCGGTTCATCACGGCGTGGTAGTCCTGCGGCTGCTGGCAATAGATATCGAAGCGGTCCGCCTCGGTGCGGCTGGCGATGCCCTGGGTCTCGGCCAGGAAGGCATGGATCTCGTCGCCGATCACCCGCAGCACCTCGTCGCCGAACTCCCGGCCGTTCACGGCGTTGATCGCGTGGAACTTCTCGATGTTCAGCACCACCGCGTCCATGCGCAGCTCCGGCGAGTAGCGGAACAGCCGGTTGGCGTATTCAAAGAAGAAGTTGCGGCTGTATAGCAGGGTCAGAGGATCGTGCTCCGCGGCGGAGATCAGCTGGCGGCCCTCGCTGAGCTCGATGATCCTGGCCACGCGGGCGATGATGATCTCGGGCACGTCGAAGGGCTTGGTGATGAAATCCGAAGCGCCCAGCTGCAGCGCCCGCAGCTCCGCGTTCTTCTCCGCCGTCAGCACGATCACGGGGATGTGCCTCAGCCGTTCGTCGGCCGTCACGCGGCGCAGCACCTCGAAGCCGTCCATGACCGGCATCATCAAATCCAGCAGCACGATGGACAGCCTGTCGGCGTTGGTCCTGATCTGTTCCAGCGCCTGCGCGCCGTTTTCGGCGTAGATGACCTCATATTCGTCCTCGAGGATGATGCCAAGCGCGTCCCGATTGATTTCGTGATCATCCACAACCAGAACCAGCTTATGCCTTTGTATCTGTTTGGATTCGATCATTGCTGCGCGCCTCTTTTCCGCTGTGTTTCATGGATCCAGTGGCCCAGTGCGGCGTAGAGCGCGTCCGCGTCCACGGGCTTGACCAAATGCGCGTTCATGCCAGCAGCCTTTGTTTGCTGCCTGTCAGCTTCGGCGCCGTTGGCCGTCAGCGCGATGATGGGAATGTCCGCTGTGTCGGCCCTATCCAGGGCCCGTATCCGGCGCGCGGCTTCGATGCCGTCCATCACGGGCATGCGCAGGTCCATCAGTATCGCGTCGTAAAAGCGCTCGACGGACCGCCGGACCATGTCTACGGCAATCAGGCCGTTTTCGGCGGTTTCAGTCCGCGCGTCCTCCAGCTCCAAAAGGTCGCAGACGATCTCGGCGTTTTCGGCCATGTCGTCCACGACCAGCACGCGACGGCCGGCCAGGTTGGCCGAACGGGCCGCGTCGCTGTCGCCGCCGCAACCGCCGCAGCCGCTGCAGCACTCGCAATTGCCGGTGCAGGCCTTTTTTCCGGGCCCGGTGGGGGTCATGGGCAGGACGACGGTGAAGGTGGAGCCCTCGCCCTTCCTGCTTTCGACCTCGATCCGGCCGCCCATCCGGGTGACGATGCCGTTGGCGATCGTCAGCCCCATGCCGCTGCCGCCGAAGCGGTTGGTGTAGCTGGCGTCCTCCTGGGCGAAGGGCTCCAGTATCCGGGGCAGGAAATCCGCGTCGATGCCGATGCCGGTATCCGAGATGATGAAGCGGATCTCAGAGCAGACGCCCTGCGCCTTCGAGCAGGCGACGGAAAGCCGCACGGTTCCCGGGGCGTCGGTGAACTTCACCGCGTTTTCAAGCAGGCACATCAGCGCCTGCTTCAGGCGGGCGGCGTCGCCGGTGTATTCCCGCGTGGCGCACTGGGCGAGGGAGGTCTGGTATTCCAGCCCTTTTTTGTCGCACAGCTCTGAAACAGTGGCGTTGATCTGATCCAGCGAATCCCGCAGGCTGAAAACCTCGGCCTGCAGCGGCATTTCGCCCCGCTCGATCTGCTGCATTTCCAGTATGCCGTTGATGAGCCTGGAAAGATAGTGGGCGCTGTGGCCCAGCTTTTCCAGCTGCTGACGTGCCTCCGCGGGCAGGCCGGGGTTCTTCATGGCCAGCGTGTTCATGCCCAGGATCACGTTCATGGGCGTGCGCATCTCATGGCTCACGCTGGCCAGGAAGCTGGATTTGGCGCGGCTGGCGTCCTCGGCGGCAATCAGCTCGGCCTCCAGGTGCTCGCTTTCCACGACGCGCTGGATGATGCTGCTGAGCAGCTTGTACATGACGAACACGAATACGCTGCCGCCGAGCAGTATGCCGGCGACGACGATATCCGGGTGTCCGAAGATGGCCACCATCAGATAGCCCAGCAGGAAGCACACCAGCAGCACGATGGGCAGGTAGAGGATGCGGTTGCCTTGGCTCCACGTCTTCATGCCCCGGATATAGCGGGCGAAGCGTATAAAGCCGAGAATGTTGTAGACCATCAGGGCGCTTCCCAGGTATACCATGGCGTATATCAACCAACGAATCATGGGGGGCCTCCTTTCTGAGCATAATTGACCTATGATATGAATATTTTACCATATAAACGCAGCTATGGCAACGGGTCGAAGGCATAAAAAAACCCATGCGCGGGGCATGGGGAAGGGCGTTTGCCCTATTTGGCCAGCAGGCCCTTGACGAGGGTGGCCACGTCGTAGATGTCGGAGATCACGTAATCCGGGGTCAGGTCGGTTTCCACAAGGGAATCCTTGTCCCTGGTCAGCTTCGAGCCGATCTGTATGGCGCAGGCGAAGCCGGCGCGTTTGGAGCCCACCACGTCCCTGGACAGGGTGTCGCCCACGTACACGCATTCCTCCGGGCGGGACTGCACCTGCAACAGCGACACTGTGAAGATATCGCCGTTGGGCTTGCGGAAGCCGGTGACCGAGGACAGCGTGACATCCTGGAAGTAATCCCGGATGCCGTACTCCTTCAGGCTGTAAAACACCTGGTACAACGCGGCGGTATTGCTGATCACGCCCAGCTTCAGCCCCATGGCCTTCAGCTCGCCGAGCATTTCGGCCACCCTGGGGCGCAGGAAACGGTGGTAGTAGGTGATCTCCCACATGTGGGCGATCTCCTCGCAATGTGGGGCCAGCGCCTCGCGGGGGAAGTCGAAGTCCGTCAGCACATGGTCGCACCAGATCTCCACGGGCTTCAGCTCCACGTCGCCCACGCAGCGCACCGCGTCATAACGCTTCCAGCCAGCGTCCACCGATTGGCGCAGGGTCGCCAGGTCCACGCCCGGATCGAGGCCCCAGCCCTTCAGCATTTCATCCAGCTTCGCGATGGCGCGCTCGGTGGATTCTTCGTCCACCCAGATGTCCTCCAGCGTGCCGCCCATATCAAATAATACCGTCGTAATCATTGGTTTCAGTCCCTTCGAGTTTCGTTACCGGCGATTCACGTATTTGCGCCACTCCGGTTCCTCCGGCGGTCGTGCGGGGGTGTGATCCCTTTTGAACAGCAGCGCCGAGGCCAGCGTGCCCAGGCACACCGGCGGCGCCACAAACCAGCCGAAGGCCACCAGGAAAGCGCCGTAGGCGGGCGTGAAGCCCAGCAGTACCAGCATGATCACCAGCACCGCCAGGGCGTAGGCGCACAGCCACAGGTGCCCGCCCAGCACCAGCCGCTTGTCCGAGAAAAAGCGGTGGGGCAGGCAGCACAGCGCCGCGCCGAGGATGGCCGCGCTCAGCGCCGTGAACAGGTTCGCCTGCCAGGCGGCGAGCCCCGACAGAGGCCCGGAGAGCAGCCGGATCGCGCCTTCGTAGCACAGGAAATACACCGCGGCGTAGGCCAGGCTCAGCGAGAAGGTGTATACGCCGAAGCCGCTCTTGGGCCGGCCGTTTTCCGTGAAGCGGAAGGCGCTCCAGAAGCGGTCGGCCCTGGACTGGCGCTCCGGTTTACTGCTCATGGCAAATCGTCCTCATCATGGGTGAGGGGAAGGCCTCGCAGGGAGAACCTTCCCCTCGGAAATCATCAGGTCAAATCGAACTTACATGTTCGGGTTCTTGGCCAGCCAATAGGTCCACATATCCTGGGTATCCAGGTACACGCCATAGATGGCCTGCAGGTCGCCCTCGATCGCACCGCACTCCTCGAGGGTGGCGGGGTTCCAGTCGGACTCCACGTCGTCGCGGACCGCCCAGTTGCCTTCCTTCTGGAAGGGCTTCAGGCCGCCGCTCTTGCCGTCGGCGCCGCCGGTGATGAAGCGGATGAACAGGCGCGCGCCGGCGGGGCTGTCGCTGCCCTCCACGACATACATGTACTCGCAGTTCTCAAGGCCGGTGTAGGGGGCCATGCCCGTGCACCAGGCGATGTTGTAGCCGGACTCATCGCGGTTGCCGATCTTGCCGCCGGAGGCCAGCGCCAGGGCCGGGTCGTCTGCGGTGGAGTTGTGCACGGCCAGCACCAGCTCGTCGCCGTCGCCGATGAAGGTCATCTTCATCTGGCTGAAGCGCCACAGGTACTCGACGCCGGCGTTGTTCTCCGGCACCGGGAACTCGAAGCTGGAGGCGTCATAGGTGTACTCCAGGGGCTCGCCGTAGGCGGCCTCGTAGGCGGCGGCCATCTGATCCGCGTTCACGATGAAGCTGGCGAACAGGGACAGGTAGGCGGTCTCCTGGCCGATCTCCTTGGTGAACAGGCGGTACTTCTGGTTGCCGTTCTCATCCTTCTCGATGATCTGCCACCAGTTGTTCACGGGGCTGCCGTCCGGGAAGGCTTCGGTATTGTAATACCAGAAGGACTGGGAGGCGTACAGCGGATAGCCGTACTTCAGCAGCTCGGGGTCGATGTGCTCGCAGATGTCCTTGGGATAGAACGCGGAGCAGTAGCCCTCCTCGTAGAAGTCGAAGAATACGTCGCCGTTCACGTCTTTGGCCTGCAGCACGTCCGCGGTGATGTTGCCGGTCTCGGCCTCCACCTTGCACTTGCTGAGCACCTCGTCCTGGTCCAGATCGTAGATCACCAGGTCGATGCCGGGATAGGCTTCCTCGAACTTCTCCTCGGCCTTCAGCATCTTGGAGGAGGTGGCGTACACCGTCAGCTCGCCGCCCTCCGCCTTGGCTGCTTCGTACAGTTCGTCGTCGGTCTTCTCGCTCCAATCGTCGTAGATGGGGCCGAACTTGTCCTCTTCCGCCAGCGCGGCGGTGAGGCAGCTGACGATCAGGACCGCCGCCAGCAGCCAGGCAATGAGCTTACCCTTCATGGTTGTTGTCTCCTTTCGATGATGGGGATGCTTATTTCAACGCCCTGCCTTCGGGCGTTGGGTACAGGGGATCAGTTGGGCAGAGACACGTCGTCCACGCGGGCGCGCTTGATCAGCCGGGTGGATTTCGCTTCGTAGATGTTGATCTTCTCCGGCGCGATCTGCACGTACAGCTGCTGGTTGATCTGGTAGTGCACCAGGCCCAGCACCTTGGCCAGGAAGTCGCTGCCGCCGGCCTGCAGGGACACCAGCGTCTCCGAGCCGGCGGGCTGGTTGGCGTACACCGTCACGGGCAGGCTGCCCGGGACCTGGTCGGTGGAGATGCGGATCTGCTCCGGCCGCACGGCCACCACCACGTCGAAGCTGCCGGAGGGGATGGGCTCGTCGGTCATGTCGGCCTTGGGGAACAGGTGCTCGCCCAGGGCGCTGGTGACCTTCAGGCCGTCCGCCTGCAGCGTGGCCTTGCCCTCCAGGAAGTTGATGCGGGGGTTGCCGATGAAGTCCGCCGCCTGCAGGTCGACGGGGTTCATGTACAGCTCCACCGGCGTGGAGACCTGGCTGAGCTCGCCCGCCTTGAACAGGGCGATCTTCGTGGACATGGTCAGCGCCTCCACCTGGTCGTGGGTGACGTAGATGATGGTGGTGCCCAGGTCGCGGTGCAGGCGCAGCAGCTCCGAGCGCATGTCGATGCGCAGCCGCGCGTCCAGGTTGGAAAGGGGCTCGTCCAGCAGCAGCAGCCTGGGGTTCGAGGCCACGGCGCGGGCAATGGCCACGCGCTGCTGCTGGCCGCCGGACAGCTCGTTGGGATAGCGCTTTTCGTACTCGGAAATGCGCATCATCTTCAGCGCCTCGCGCACCCGGCTGTCCACCTCGGCCCTGGGCAGCTTCTGGATCTTCAGCCCGAAGGCGATGTTTTCGTACACCGTCATGTGGGGCCACAGCGCGTAGGACTGGAACACCAGGTTCAGCCCGCGCTTGCTGGGCTCCAGGTAGAAGGCCTTGGCCGCGTCGATGGCCGTATTGCCGTCGATCAGCATCACGCCGCCCTGGGGCCGCTCCAGGCCCGATATCACGCGCAGCGTGGTGGTCTTGCCGCAGCCGGAGGGACCGAGGAGCGTCATGAAGTCGCCGTCCTCGATGGTCAGCGTCAGGTCCTTCAGCACGTGGTTGTCGCCGTAGTACTTGTTGATGTTTTTCAGCTCGATCTTGCTCATACTGTAAACCCTCTCTTACCAGGACTTGCCGATGTCCGCGCCGAAGCGGTTGGCGATGATGTAGCACACCAGTATGAAGAACAGCACGCACACCGATATGGCGTCGGCCATCTGGTTGTAGCCCTCCTGGGAATAGGTGAAGGCCAGGTAGGACATGGTCTGGGTCTTCTTATCCATCATGATGATGATGAGGTCCAGCTCCTTGGCGATGGATATGAACGTGAGCATGAAGCCGGACACAAAGCCGTTCTTCGCCAGCGGCAGCACGATCCTGCGCATCCGCTGCCAGAAGGACGCGCCGTTGATGGTGGCGGCCTCCTCCAGCTCGGTGGAGATCTGCATCATGTTCGCCGTGCCGGAGCGGCTGGCGAAGGGGAAGTGCTTGACCACGCTGGTGAGCACGATCAGCGTGAACGTGCCGTACAGCGAGGGCATCAGCCCGCCCAGGTGGGGCCGGGAGAACATGGCGAAGTACATCGTGGAGAAGGCCACGCCGCTCATCAGGTAGGGGATGAACACCAGCTGCTCGGTCAGCGAGCCGTACCACTTGCCGCGCCCGCGTGTGGAGATGTAGCCCAGGAACTGGCCGCACAGGGCCGTGATGATGGAGGCCAGGAACGTCAGCCGCACCGTGTTCCACATGCTGCGCCCGAACTCCGGGTTCTGGAAGATGCCGGGATAGCTGGTGTACTTTTGGGCCTGATCCACGGTGCCGATCCAGTTGTACAGCGTCAGGTTGTTCAGCCCGTAGCCGTTGCCGGTGGTCACCTGGAAGGTCTCCATCACCAGCACGAACATGGGCATCACCATGGCCATCACCAGGAACAGCACCAGGAAGATCATCAGCGGCACCTTGGCCTTGCCCAGCCGCATGTCGGTGCTGCGCCCGCCCTTGCCGCCGATGGTGGCGTAGGACTTGCGCACGCCGATGATGCGCTGGTTCGAGAAGATGATCAGCGCCGCCAGCGCGATCAGCACCAGGCTCATGGCGTAGCCCACACTCTGGGGGCCGTCGTTGATAAACACCTTCATTTTGGTGGCCAGCGTGTAATAGCCGATGCGGTTGCCCAGGTTCGCTGCCACGCCGTAGGTGCCGATGGACTTGGACAGCGTCATGATGATCGAGGAGAGTATGCTGGGCAGCACCAGCGGCAGGGTGATGCTCTTCAATATCTGGGGCTTGGTCGCGCCGCAGATCTCGCCCATCTCCTCAAGCTCGGAATTGATGGACCGCAGCGCCGAGGAAACGTTGATATAGGAAAAGGCATAGTAGTGCAGCGACATGCACAGCACGATGGCGATGGGCCCGTAGGCCAGCCAGTCCGGAATGTTCATGCCCAGGCCGGCCAGGAAGCCCAGCGCGCCGGAGCGCTCGTTGCGGAACACCGCCAGCCACGAAAGCGCCTTGCACCAGGATGGGATCATATAGGGGATGACCACCAGCATACCCAGCAGCTTTTTGCCGGGAATGTCCGAGCGCACGATCAGCCAGCCCAGCACGGAGCCCAGCGGCACCGAAACCAGCACCGTGAACAGGCCGATGATGATGGAGTTCTTCAGCGGCTCCCACAGGGTGGCGCTGGCCAGGTTGCTGACCAGTATGTAGCGCCAGTAGTACAGCGTGAAGTCTCCCGGCTGGCCGCCGATGCGGCGCACCTCGGACTTGGCCGCCGTAAACGTGGAGGCGATCATCTGCAAAAGCGGGATCACGATCAGGCAGAACAGTATGATCAGGCTGAAAAAAACGATCATATTGAAGGGATTCCTGACGACGTTCAGGATCTGGTTTTTCAGCCGCTCCCGGGTCATGGGGTATTTGATCTTTCCGCGTGCCACGCGCATTCGCCTCTCTTGTCCGTCCGGCCTGGGCCGGTTTGTCGCAAAGTGAACGGATACGTTTCCGTTAAATCTACAGGTTAATTATAACAAAGAATGCCCCTCACGTCAATGGTTAAATTACCGGGATTGTGCAATGGGGCAAAAAATAAGATTTCGTTATTGTTTATAAAGAAATTATCATTTGACATAATTCAAACGTTTGCGTAAAATACAACCGTAACCAAGAACGACCCGTTTGAGCACAGATCTGACCCGGGTCGTTTTCCGTTTTAAATGGCATCGGACGAAAGGGGGGCGCAACGATGAAGGATCGGGCGGCGGAGGTGCGTGTATTCGAACAATACCCCATTGTCAGGGCCGTGATGGCGCTGGCGATCCCCACGGTGATCAGCCAGATCATACTGGTGATCTACAACATGGCCGATACCTTCTTCATCGGCCTGGCCGGCAGCGACGCCATGATCACCGCGGTCACGGTGTGCATGCCCGCGTTCATGTTCCTTTCCGCGGTATCGAACCTGTTCGGCGTCGGCGGGGCCAGCGTGATCGCCCGGGCCCTGGGCGCGGGGGAGACCGACAAGGCCAGGCACACGGCGGCCTTCGCGTTCTGGGGCTGCGTGTGCGTGACGGTCACCTATTCCATCGGCGCGTGGCTGCTGCGGGATACCTTCGTGAACCTGCTGGGCGGCAGCGACCCGGCGGTGCACGCCAGCGCCTGCCGCTACCTGATATGGACGGTGGTGCTGGGCGGCGTGGCCACCTCGCTGAACGCGCTGCTGGGCCACCTGGTGCGCTCGGAGGGGCGATCGATGCAGGCGGGCTTCGGCATCGCGCTGGGCGGCGTGCTGAACATCGCCCTGGACCCGCTGTTCATGTTCGTGATACTGCCCCGGGGCAACGAGGTCGTCGGCGCGGCCATCGCCACCAGCCTTTCCAACCTGATCGCCATGCTGTACTTCCTGGTACTGATCTTCAAGTCCCGCAGGCGCTCGGTGATCTCGCTGAAGCCCACCCGCGCGGCCCTGGAGGATCGCATCCCCGCGGACGTGCTGGCCACCGGCCTTCCCGCCTGCCTGATGACGCTGTGCGAAAACATCAGCTACGCGGTGCTGGACAACCTGATGGCCCTCTCCGGCATGGTGATGCAGGCCGGCATCGGCGTGGCCAAGAAGGTGAACATGCTGGCCCACTGCATGGTGCGCGGCATGGCCCAGGGCGTGCTGCCGCTGATCGGCTACAACTATGCCGCCGGGAACTACGGCCGCATGAAGCGGGCCGTGCGCATCTCCACCGCCATCTCGGTGGGGCTGGCGACCGGCTGCATGGTGATCTGCCTGGCCTTCAGCCGCAGCCTGATCGGCGTGTTCATCCAGCACGCTTCCGATTCCCAGCTGTACGGCGCGCGCTTCCTGCGCATACTGTGCGTCGGCGGTCCCTTCTCCGCCTGCGCCTACGCCTTTATCTCCTTCTTCCAGGCCGTGGGGGAGAGCCGCAAGTCCTTCGTGCTGGCGATACTGCGCAAGGGCCTGCTGGACATTCCGATGATGTTCCTGCTGGTCAAAACGATTCCGGTCTACGGCATCGTGTGGGCCACGCCCATCGCCGATATCCTTTGCTGTGCCGCTGCCCTGGCCCTGGCCTGGCAGTTCATGCGGGCGCTGGAGCGGCCCTCGGTGATGGACCTGAACATGGGCCTGGCGATGACGAAATAGCGCGATACGACATAATTTACGCCCCCGGAGCGTGCGTTCCGGGGGCGTTTTGCATCTTTTTTACCAGCGCCCGAATCCGCGGGGACCGGGGCCGAAGCCGCCCATCGGGGGACGGGGTCCACAGAACGGGCCGCCGAAGAACATGCCCCGGGGACGACGCCACATGCCCCACATGCCCCAGGGGCGGTACCAGCGCCAGGGATTCATGGCGCGGAGGATCAGAAACAGTATCAGCAGGGTGAACATGGTATCATCTCCTTTCAGAGTCCATCATAATGTGCCTTGCTGAAATCAACCTTGAAGCCTTACACCTCGGGCAGCTGGCGCAGTACGTCCTCCACCCGGCGGCAGGCTTCCTCGATCTGTTCGCGGGATTCGTTGATCCTGGACTGCACCATAAAATCCGCGAACAGGCCGTCGAAGAAGAAGTCCGCAAAGCTCAGGAAGCCGTCGATCTGCACATTCGGCACGTTCACGTCCATCAGCTCCCGGCGGAAGTCGTCCAGGTCGATCTGGGCCTGGTCGATGCAGCGCTGGGCGTCTGACAGCTTGGAATGCTTCATCAGGCCGGATATCATGCCGCCGCCGAGGATGTCGAATATGCCCCAATTCCGGGCGCTGTCGAGATAGCCCTGGGCGCGGCGCAGGCTGTTCAGGGCACGAATGCCCGCGGCGCGGGCCTCGCGCACCTCCTGGGTCATGGTCTTGGACATTTGTATCCCTCCATTTGAATTGATCTGAACGGCGGTTTGCCCGCCGTGTGAGTGTATTATACCACCCCCGGCACGCCGTTCAATATCTGCCTGACAAAAGCCGCCCCCGGCCATCCGAAATGTCGGCCGGGGGCGATGAATTGACGGGGGAGCCGTGCGGGCGGTCCTTCGGATTCATTCGGCGCCGTTGACTGTGCCGCGTTCCATATACGCGTCGCGGGTCATTTCAAAATGTGTGATTCCGCCAGCCGTTCCGGTCTCCCGAAAGCCGACCGCCATGTGGATGCGATAAGCGGCATGGCGGGTCTGCTCAAAATCGTTGTGCAAACGGGATACGCCATCCACCCTGAACGCGCGATCCATCAACAGGCAAAGCCCCTGCCTGCCGTACCCTTTCCCTCTCTCCGGGGCGTAAATCACGATGCCCATATCCCACCGGTCCTGTTCAGGATCATAGTGGTAGTTCACGTCGCCGACAAAGGCGCCGTCGCTTTTCCTTTGCAGGAAAGCATAGAAACGCTCCGGCTGCCTTCCGATCCACGAGGCCTGCAGCGCTTGCCATTCGGATTCCGGCTCGGGAATACACCCGTCAGGTGGAAACCACGGCGCGTTGTAGGCCATCGTCTCCGGGTCGGACAGCATCTTCACATAAAACCATCCATCCTCCGGACGGGGGATATATAACTGCAAGGCCATGACCAGCTTATTCCTTTTACTGCGCGACTACCGGTCCGGCAGCCTGACGCATGGTCTCCCCAAGCCTTCCCCTATGGGGAAGGTGGATTTCCGTGAAATCGCTTGCGGTTTTACGGAAAGACGGATGAGGTCGATTCCGTGGAACCGATGGCAGAAGGTACTCGACCTCATCCGACCTCGCTGCGCTCGGCCTCCGGGGCCTGCCGGCCCGTTCTTACTGAAAACAGCACACTGTGCTGTTTTCCGGGCGTTCGAACCCTTCCCCAAAGGGGAAGGTATGGTATCACCGCGTTTGTGCGGCAGGGGAACAGCCGTTACGCCGTGGTCGCCTCCCATGCACGCTTTTCCCCTTCCTCGCGGAACTGGTTGGCGTACAGGGTATAGTAGTAGCCCTTCTGCTTCAACAGCTCCTGGTGGGTGCCGCGCTCGGTGATCCTGCCGTCGCGGATCACCAGGATCATGTCGGCGCTGCGCACGGTGGACAGGCGGTGGGCGATGATGAAGCTGGTCCTGCCGGTGAGGGCCAGGTGTCCACGGAGGACGTGGCCTCGTCCAGCACGAATATGGCGGGCTTGGCGATCAGCGCCCGGGCGAAGGAGATCAGCTGCTTCTGGCCGGTGGACAGCCGGTTGCCGCCCTCGCCGACCTCGGTGTCGTAGCCCTTCTCCAGCTTCAGTATGAAGTCCTCGGCGTCCACGGCGCGGCAGGCGGCCTCGATCTCACGGTCGGTGGCGTCCAGCCGGCCGAAGCGGATGTTCTCTCGGATGGTGCCGGAGAACAGGTGGGGCTGCTGCAGTACATAGCCCAGGTGATCCTGGAGCCAGAGGATGCTGCGCTGCCTGTAGTCCACGCCGTCGATGCGGATCGTGCCGCTGGTGGGCTCGTAGAAGCGGCATACCAGGTTCACGATGGTGCTCTTGCCGCTGCCGGTCTCGCCCACCAGGGCCACGGTCTGGCCGGCCTTCACCTTCAGGCAGAAGTCGTCCAGCACCTGCTCGCCGGTGGAATAGTGGAAGGAAACGTGGTCGAACTCGATGTCGCCCCGGATGTCGGGCCAGTTCTCCCGCTTGGGGTTGAAGCTGTCGCCGAACTTCTCCACGACCTCGGGGGTGTCGAAGATCTCCGGCTCGGTCTCCAGCAGGCTCACCACGCGCTCGGCGGCGGCCTGGCTGGACTGCAGGTCGGCGAAGATGCGGGCGATGGAGCTGATGGGCTCGAAGATGCCGGTGGCGTACTGCACGAAGGCCGCCAGCGTGCCCACGGTCACCAGGCCCTGGGCGCTGAACACCTCGCTGCCGCCCCTGTGCAGCACCAGCGCCGTGGCGATGGAGCCCAGGGACGTGACGATGGGGAAGAACAGCGCGCTGAGCACCGCCGCCCGGATGGACGAGGCCCGCATGCGGCCCGTGAGCACGGCGAACTCATTGCAGTTGGCCTCCTCGCGCACCAGGGTCTTGCTGGTCTTGGCCCCCATGATGCCCTCGTTGAAGGCCCCGGTGATCTGGCTGTTGGTCTTGCGCACCTCGCGATAGCTGGCCAGTATCCGCTTCTGGAACCACACGGCGGCCACGGCGATCACCGGCATCACGCTGAGCACCAGCAGCGCCATCCGCGCGTTCAGCAGCAGCATGGCCACGGCGGTGATCAGTATGTAGCTGCCGGACCAGAACAGGTCCACGATGCCCCAGGCCACGGTCTCGCCCAGGCGGGCGGTGTCGCTGGTCATGCGGGAGATGATAAAGCCCACCGGCGTCTGGTCGTAGTAGGAGAAGGACAGCTCCTCCAGCCGCTTGAAGGCCAGCTTGCGGATGTGCCGGTTGATGCCGCATTCCGCCCGGCCGCACAGCTGGCAGAAGCCGAATATGCAGCTGGTCTGCAGAAGCAGCGTGCCCGCGTAGCGCAGTATGAACCACAGCCGGCCCCCGGTCTGCCCCTCGGTGATGAAGGTATCGATGGCCTCGCGGGTCAGCAGAGGGAAGATCGTGTCGCACAGCGCGCTGACGGCCATGGTGGCCATGATGGCGTACAGGTATTTATGGTAGGGCTTCATATACCTGATCAGCCGCCGCCAAAGTCCGGCGTCCAGCTTTTTGGTATAGTCCTGTTCCTGTTGGGATTGCATATCATATCACCTCGCTTTATCAGGCGATTTCGCTGTTCAGCTCGTCCTCCAGCGCGGCCTGTATGCGGTATACCTTTTGATAGAGGCCGCTCTGGTGGATCAATTCCTCGTGGGTGCCCTGCTGGGCGATTTTGCCGTCCTCCAGCACCAGGATCAGGTCGGCGTCGGCCAGCGTGGTCAGCCGGTGGGAGATGATGAACGTGGTGGGCACCCGGCTGCCGTTGCCGCGGCCCTCCACCAGGGCGTCGCGGATGGCGCGGTCCGTCTCGGTGTCCACGGCGGACAGGGAGTCGTCCAGGATCAGTATGTCGTTGTCCCGCAGCAGCGTGCGGGCGATGGCCACGCGCTGCTTCTGGCCGCCGGACAGCGTGACGCCGCGCTCGCCGACCATGGTGTCATAGCCCTCCTTGAACTGGGTGATGAAGCCGTCGGAGTGCGCGTCGGTGATGGCCAGGTTCTCCCGGATCGTGCGGGAGTAGAGGAACGGCTCCTGCAGCACATAGCCCACCCGGGAGCGCAGGTACTTCTTTTCGATGGTTTTGATGTCCCGGCCGCCGATCAGGATCTCGCCCTCCTTCGCGTCGTACAGGCGCTGCAGCAGGTTCATCATGGTGCTCTTGCCGCTGCCCGTCGCGCCGAGGATGGCCACGGTCTGCCCGGGCTGCACGGTGAAGGACACGTCGCTGAGCACCGGCTGGCCGTCGTAGCCGAAGGCCACGTGCCTGAACTCGATGGGCTTGTACAGGTCCGCCTCGCCCGCGCCGGGGGTGTCCTGCTCCACGGGAGCGTCCAGCACCTCGTACAGGCGCTTCATGGCCACCATGGATCAGGTCCTGCAATATGCGGCCCAGCTGGCGGATGGGCCAGATCAGCATGGAGATGTAGCTGACGAAGGTCAGCACGTTGCCGGTGGTGATCTCGCCCCGGGTGGCGAAGTAGATGCCGAACAGCAGCGTGAGCCCCGTCTGGGCCATGCTGAGCATGTCGGAGCCGCGGTCGCTCTCGTAGCGCTGCCGCCCGAAGGCCCGCACCACGCGCACGCCGGTCAGGCTCTCCTGCAGCATGGCGCTCAGCTGGCCGTCCGCCTCGTCCGCCTCGCGGAACAGCTTCTGCACCCAGTGGAAGAACCAGAAGGCCAGGCCGAACAGCGGGGGGATCAGTATCAGCGAGATCAGTGTCAGCTTCACGTGGATGGCGCTCATCAGCGAAAGGGCCAGCACCACCATGATCACCGTGCGGAAGATCTCCGTGACCTGGGAGGCCAGGAAGCGGCGCACGGTCTCCACGTCGGTGGTGCAGCGCTGGATCAGATCGCCGGTCTGGGCCTTCACGTGATAGTCGTAGTCCATGGCCTGCAGGTGGCCGTACAGCCGGGTGCGCATGCGCTCGGCGATGGTCTCGCTGGCCTCGGCGGACCACTTGCCCCGCAGGTACTGGAACAGGCCGCCCACCAGGCTGACCGCCACCAGCAGCCCCGCCAGTATCCAGATGTGCTTCGCCGCGTATTCTGCGCCGCCCCGGGCGTTGAACCAGCCGGCCATGAAGCTCGGCAGGTTCACCGGGGAAGCGCCGTTGCCGTTCAGCGTGTCGGTGATGGCGTCCACCGCCCCGGCGATCAGCAGCGGCGTCAGGAACGAGGTCAGCACGCTGACCACGATGGAAAGTATGCTGCCCGCGTATTTCGCGCCGCTGCCCTTCATGAACGGGGCGAACCGGCGCAGTATGATCGCGTTTTCAGACGCGCCCTTGCGTGTGATTTGCATGGGGGAACCCTCCGATAGCGTTGATGTTTCGATGCGCCAAAGACGCAAAAAGGGCCGGACACCTGCGTGTCCGGCCCGGATTTATGCCCATTTGTCAGGCAGAATAAACCCTGCGGATGCGGCAGGCAAAGCAAACAACGGCGTTGGTATTGTACAACAGCGTCATTATTCTTCACCTCCCGTTTGAATTTGCAAGCCCAGTATAAGCCAGGTAAAGCGCTTTTGTCAATCTGTTTTGTCGCGGTTCAACACAAAATTCACATGGTGTTTGCCCCTCCTCCCGCATATGACAAATGCGTGTATTAAATTGACGAAATTTAGCCAACATAACCATTACTTGACAAATTTTGGACATAATAGTACAATATTATTGTAATAACCAAATTCCGGAGGAAGAACCATGCGATTGTCAAAGCTGATTGCGCTGTTGCTTGCGCTTTGCCTGATCTCCGTCGCGCTGGCGGAGGGCACGGATATCGTCAGTGAAAACGTGGAGGTCCCCGTGGCCCCGGCGGACGGGGTGGACGCCGTCGGCCTGACCACGGAGGACGAAGCCGCGCTGCCCGCGCCGGTCGCAGACGACGCGCCGGTGTTCAATGATTCCTGGATCGACGCCGAAAGCGCGGTATCCGCGCCGCAGTCCGGGCTGTGGTACGCCGGGGTGACGGCGGTGACGCCGCTGGTCTGCGACACGCTGACCCACGATGTGCTCGCCGAGCTGGGCGAGGGCGAGGTGGTGCTGGTCACCGGCGAATGGGAAGGCTGGCAGTGCGTGGCCGCAAATATCGGCAGCGGTATCGTCGAGGGCTTCATGGACGGAAGCGACCTTGCCCCCCTGGGCGGCGCGGAGGTCGCCGGATATCAGGACGCCGCGGCCGCTTCGGATGGCGTGGCGCTGTACAACGGCGACCTGAACTGGCCGCTGTGCCCGCTGGGCAGCGCCTCCCGCGCCAGCTTTTCCGTGATGGCGTCGAACTACACCGAGTACAACAACGACACCGTGTTCAAGATCAACGGCAAGGAGGTCTCCGCCGGCATGGTGCCCGACACCGGCAGCGGCAACTGCTGGCGCTGGGCCCAGGGCATGTACAAGATCATCTGGGGCGTCAACTTCAACGAGAAGTTCAAGGGCACGGCGGCCACCGGCATGAACATGCTGCGCGACCTGGGCGACGAGGAGCGCCGGCTGACCCCGGAGCATCTGAAGGCCTTCGTGATGCAGACCCAGCCCGGCGCGACGATCCGCGTGTGCGGCTGCACCAGCAAGTGCGGCTCGTTTGACAACGACGGCCTGGCCTGCGGCCACAAGGGGCACAGCCTGATCATCGCCGACAAGAACGCCGACGGCGTGATCACGCTGGACAGCCATTCCGGCTCGCAGCACACCCGCTTCTACAGCTGGCAGGGCTTCTGCAATTCCTGGAAGAACTACACCTACATCAAATACATCAAGTGGCCCAACGCCCCGGCGCTGGCCCCTGAAAAATCCATCGACGGCTATGCCGTGACCGACTGCAGCGATACCTGGCGCGTGCGGGCCACGGCGAAGAGCGGCGCCAGCGTGTATTCCAAGCCCTCTGAGGGCAGCGTGGTCGCCACCCTGGTGTACCCCGATACCTTCAACGCCACCCGCGTGGCGGTGAAGACCATCGGCGGCAAGACCTGGGTGTACGGCAGCACGGCCAAGGGCGAATCCGGCTGGCTGCCCGTGACGGACGACGTGGCGAAGAGCACCGACGCCATCGCCGTCACCGGCGTGGCGATGGATCGGGAGAAGCTGCTGCTGATCGAGGGCGGCAGCGCAACGATCTCCGCCGTGATCGCGCCGGCGGACGCCACCAACACCAAGCTGAGCTGGAGCAGCGACAACCTGGCCGTGGCCTCGGCGGAGGACGGCGTGATCCGGGGCATCGCCTCCGGCACGACCACGGTCACCGTCACCACGAAGGACGGCAAGAAGACCGCCGCCTGCACGGTGAAGGTGGTCCCGGCCCAGGGCACCAAGAAGCTGAGCAAGACCGGCAGCAACGGCACGGTGAAGATGTATCCCGGCCAGAAGCTGCAGCTGGTGCCCACCTTCGCCACGAAGAAGGGCTGGAAGCTGAAGAGCGCCACCTCCTCCAAGACGAAGGTGGCCACCCTGGACAAGACCGGCATCGTGACCAGCAAGGCCGCGGGCAAGACCAAGATCACCGTCAAGACCAAGAACGGCAAGAAGGCCACGCTGACCATACAGGTGATCGATCCCTTTGAGGTCACCGGGGTCAAGCTCAGCAAGACGGGCACGCTGAAGCTGAAGAAGGGCGCGACGAAGCGGCTGTACGCAAAGCTGACTCCCGCTACGGCCATCAGCAAGCTGACCTGGAAGACCAGCAACGCCGCGGTGGCGACCATCGACCAGGAGGGCAACATCACCGCGAAGAAGAAGGGCACCTGCTATGTGGGCGCGATCGCCGAAAACGGCGTGTACAAGCGCATCAAGGTGAAGGTTTCATAAACGCATGGCGCGGGCCGGGGGGCCCGCGCATTTTTAGGTTGGCAAAAGTGCGAATCCGTGTTAAAATGATAGCATCAATCTGATAGACGGGAGGCTTCCCCATGCCGCTGGAAATGGTGAGAAACGATATTACGAGGATGCAGGTGGATGCCATCGTGAATGCCGCGAACCACAGCCTGCTGGGCGGGGGCGGCGTGGACGGCGCGATCCACAGGGCCGCGGGGCCGCGGCTGCTGGAGGCCTGCCGCGCGCTGAACGGCTGCGAGACCGGCCAGGCCAAGCTGACGGAGGGCTTCGACCTGCCCTGCAAATACGTGATCCATACCGTCGGGCCCGTCTGGCAGGGCGGCGCGGCGGGGGAGCGCAGGCAGCTGGCCGACTGCTATCGCAACGCCCTGGCCCTGGCGAAGGAAAAGGGCTGTGAGACGGTGGCCTTCCCGCTGATCTCCACCGGGGCCTACGGCTATCCCAAGGCCGAGGCGCTGAGGGTGGCCGTGGACGAGATCACCCGGTTCCTGCTGGACGAGGACATGACGGTGTACATCGTGGTGTTCTCCCGGGACGCGGTGGAGCTGGGCGGCAAGCTGTTCGGCGAGATCGTTTCCTACATCGACGACGTGTATGTGGACAAGCGCTACGAGTCCGGCGCAGAGACCCGGCGCAGGCTGGACATGGAATCGCAGCACGCGCCGCAGGCCGCTGGCGGGCTGTTCCGCCGCCGCCACAGGGAGGCCGACGCCCGGAACGAGACGCTGTTCGCCGAGGCGGAGGCCGCGATGCCCACGGCCGCGCCGTCGCCGAACCTGCGCAGCATGATCGAGAACGTGGACGAGAGCTTCAGCGAGATGCTGCTGCGCAAGATCGACGAGAAGGGCATGACGGACGCAGCCTGCTACAAGCGGGCCAACATCGACCGCCGCCTGTTCAACAAGATCAAGAACAACCCGTCCTATCGCCCCGGCAAGCCCACCGCCCTGGCCTTCGCCATCGCGCTGCGGCTGTCGCTGGACGAGACGAAGGACATGCTGCTGAAGGCCGGGTATGCGCTGTCCCACAGCAGCAAGCAGGATATCGTGGTCGAATACTGCATCATGACCGGCAATTATGACCTGATCGAGATCAACGAGGTGCTGTTCAAGCTGGACCTGCAGCCGCTGGGCTACTGATCCGCGTAGAAAAATAACTTGCCCGGACGCCTAAAAACAGGTATAATAGTGTTGTTCATCGGAGGGCAAGCCGTCCAAAAGAGACTGTGAGCCGGATAAGATGGCGGGCTGGAACGCCCGCTGCCTTATCCGGCTTTTTGATGCGGGAGGGGGAATGCGTATGCGCGATCAGGCGCGGGTTCATACCTTTACGGAGGGCAGGATACTGATGCCGCTGGTGCGCTTTGCGCTGCCGGTGCTGGCGGCGCTGTTTCTGCAGGCGATGTATGGCGCGGTGGACCTGCTGGTGGTGGGCCGGTTCGGCACGCCGGCAGACGTCTCCGCCGTGTCCACCGGCTCGCAGATCATGATGACGCTGACCAACCTGGTCGCCAGCTTCGCCATGGGCGCGACGATCCTGCTGGGCCAGCAGATCGGCGAGGGCAACGCGGAAAGGGGCGGCGAGACCATCGGGGCCTGCGTCGCGCTGTTCGGCTGCATCGGCGCGGCGCTGACGGCGCTGGCGGTGCCCGGGGCGGGCGCGCTGGCCCGGGTGATGCACGCCCCGCAGGAGGCCTTCGCGCTCACCGAGACCTATGTGCGCATCTGCGGCGCGGGCACGATGGTGATCATCGCCTATAACCTGATCGGCAGCGTGTTCCGGGGCATCGGCGATTCCAGGACGCCGCTTGTGACGGTGGCCATCGCCTGCGCCTGCAACATCGCCGGCGACCTGCTGCTGGTGGCGGTGCTGCACATGGGCACGGCCGGCGCGGCGCTGGCCACGGTGCTGGCCCAGGCCGTCAGCGTGGCGATTTCCCTGCTGATGATGCGGAAAAAGGCGCTGCCCTTCGCGTTCCGGCGGGCCAATGTGCGCTTTGACCGTGCGCTGATGGGCCGCATTACCGCGCTGGGCCTGCCCATCGCGCTGCAGGATCTGCTGGTGGGCATTTCCTTCCTGATCATACAGGCCATCGTGAACGCGCTGGGCCTGATCCCCTCCGCGGGTGTGGGCGTGGCAGAGAAGGTCTGCGCGTTTATCATGCTGGTGCCCTCGTCGTTCATGCAGAGCATGTCGGCCTTCGTGGCCCAGAACGCCGGCGCGGGCCGCTACGACCGGGCCCTGAAGGCGCTGGGCTGCGGGATCGGGCTTTCGCTGTGCGTGGGCGTGGTGATGGCGTGGCTGGCCTTCTTTCACGGCGCGTTGCTGGCGGGCGTATTCTCGACGGACGCCCAGGTGACGTCCGCCGCGGCCCAATATTTGAAGGCCTACGGCATCGACTGCCTGCTGACGCCCATATTCTTCTGCTTCATCGGCTTTTACAACGGCATCGGCATGACCCGCTTCGTGATGCTTCAGGGCATCGTCAGCGCCTTCTGCGTGCGCGTGCCCGTATCCTGGCTGATGAGCCGGCGCGTGCCCGTGTCGCTGTTTCACATCGGCCTGGCCACCCCCTGCTCGTCGGCGCTGCAGATCCTGATGGGGCTGCTGTGCCTGTGCTATGTGAGGAAGCACGTGGCGACCGGCCTGTGTTAAGTGTAATGTGATACAGTGTTAACACTTTGGTCACGGGAGGGCCATATCTGTGCGATACAATAAATTGTCGAATTGTATATTAGGGGCTGTATGCCCCGACAGAAGGAGTGACAGCTATGTTTTGCACGAACTGCGGCACTCAGTTGCAGAACGGCGCGAATTTCTGCCCGAACTGCGGCACAAAGGTAAAGGTCGTGACGCCCGTGACCACAGCGGCCGACGCGGGCAACATGGTGATGCTGGTGGACCTGGGCACCTGCAGCCGGACTACGGCTGCGGCGCTGCTGGCGCAGATCTGCGGCTATGCCAGCGACGACGCGCTGCTGATCGTGGACAGCGCGCCCATCACGATCGCCCGGGGCCTGAACGACGCCCAGGCGAAGCTGCTGGCCCAGGCCCTCGCCGAGTACGGGCTGGAGATCTCGGTGTACGACGGCACCGGCTGGAAGGACCTGGAGTCCGCCTCCACATCGGTGTGGGACCAGACCGGCGCGCTGATCGCCAGCGTGGCTTCCGCCCTGGGGCTGATCGCCGTGAACAACCGCATCAGCCGGGACATGATGCATCGCATGAATTATCCCTATCGCTATAACGGGACCCGCCCGCCGGTGGTGCGCCTGCACAGCACGCTGCGCGCCGCGCCGGTGCGCCGGGTGCAGCCCATGCCCGTGCGCCCGCCGGTGCACCACGCCGCGCCCGCGCCGGCCCCGAGGCCCGTGCCCAGGCCGCTGTCACCTTCCTCGTGGAGCACGAGGGTATCGACGCCAGCCGTCTAGAGGCAGCAGGCTACGGCAGCAACAAACTGAAGAACG